>JBLHPD010000036.1:0-28970 GCA_047624165.1 Clostridium sp.
GTCAGAATTCTCACAATCATACTTGTATACGTTCATGTGTAGGAAAGTCTGCTTACAGTGAATAGGGGTATCTTGTATAGTTCGTTGATATGTTGCGTGCCGAACATTACTTTCTTCACCGCATTTATGACAATTGCAACTATGTGGTTTAGATTTGATATATATATGCAATGTTTTTTGGTCTTCTATATGATCATATATGTAATAATTTTGATCTAGAAGGAATGAATAATCCAGTGTTTCATGATATTTCATTTCACAAGCACATCCTTTCTTTGATAACTTATTATACCATAAATACCCAAAGTTAAGAACTATAAACGCAAAGAAAAAGCAGGTTTTTACACCCGCTTTTTCTTCTATACACCCAAAGTTCAGAAAGAACCTTTTATTAGCAACATCTTTTTTTTATTTACCTTTTATAATTTTAAGCTTACCATCAACAATATCAACTGTCGCGCTGCCACCTTCGGAAAGTTCTCCAAACAGAACTTCATCAACAAAATAGGTCTTTATTTCTTGTTGAACTACTCTATTGATTTCTCTCGCACCATAAGCCTCTGAATAACCCTTTTTACTTAGCCAAGCATATAAATTATCTGTAACCTTTAATTTTATATTTCTAGTTAAAAGTTTCTCCTCAAATTGTTTCATTGCTTTTTTAGCTATTTGAAGAGCCATAGCTTCATCAATTTTATTAAATACTATTATGTTATCGAGCCTATTTCTAAATTCTGGTGAAAATACTCGTTCCACTTCTTTTGTAATTGCTTCACCTGATCCTATTCTATCTCCAAACCCAATTATATGTTTGCTAGCTTCCCTTGCCCCTGCGTTTGAAGTCATTATTAAAATTACATTTCTAAAATCCGCCTTTTTACCAGTATTATCTGTCAAAGTTGCATAATCCATAACCTGTAACAGCACATTTAATATATCCGGGTGAGCTTTTTCAATCTCATCAAGCAGTAGCACACAATGAGGGGTCTTTTTCATGGCCTCAACTAATAACCCACCTTCTTCATAACCCACATATCCTGGTGGTGACCCAATAAGCCTTGCAACCGTATGCTTTTCTTGGTATTCACTCATATCAAATCTAATGAGTGGAATTGTTAAGCTTTTAGACAATTGCTTACTTACTTCTGTCTTTCCTACACCTGTAGGTCCCACAAAAAGGAGAGATACTATTGGCTTTTCTTCTTCATTAAACCCGGCCCTTGATCTCTTTATAGCTCTTACTAAAGTATCTATAGCAGTGCTTTGTCCGTAAACTTGCTTCTTTAAATTGCTATCCAGATTTTTCAGTGTCAAAGTCTCGTTATTTGATACGCTTTGCTCTGGTATTTTTGCAATAGATGCTACTACTTTTTCCACTGCACCTACCGTAATAACAATAGTTTCTTCACTACCATCAGCATTAAGCCTTGCATAAGCACCTGCTTCATCCATAATATCTATAGCTTTATCTGGTAGGTATCTATCGTTAATATACTTGCTAGATAATTCTACTGCTGTTTTTAAAGCCTCTTCTTCGTATATAACCTTATGGTAATCTTCATACCTATCCTTTAGTCCCATAAGAATATCAAAAGTATCTTTAGTAGACGGCTCTGGCACTTCAATCTTTTGAAATCTTCTAGCTAGTGCACTGTCTTTTTCAAAATGCTTCTTATATTCATCATAAGTAGTCGAGCCAATGAATCTTACCTTACCATCAGCAAGAAATGGTTTTAAAATGTTAGATGCATCCATTGACCCTCCAGAAACTGCACCTGCTCCAACTATGGTATGAATTTCGTCAATATAAACTATAGGTTTTTCTTCTTTACTAATTTCACTTAAAACTTTTTTAATGCGTTCTTCAAAATCTCCTCTATATTTTGTACCTGCGATGAGAGAACCCATATCCAAATAATATATCTTACTTCCTTGTAATAACTTCGGTACTTTGTTTTCTACAATTAATTGTGCAAGACCCTCTGTTATAGCAGTTTTACCTACCCCCGGTTCCCCAACATGCACTGGATTGTTTTTAAGCCTCCTACATAACACTTGTAATGTTCTTTGCAGAATATCTTGCCTTCCAATAAGAGGATCCATCTCTCCTCTACCTGCTTTTTCCGTTAATTCCACAGTAAAATCACTTAAAAAGTTTTCTTTTTCACTAGGATTGCTCATTTCCTCTTCAAATGACTGTTCCATCTCTTCTTCATTTTCCTCAAAGCTAACAGACTCTTCACTAGTGTTACCTGAATTAGAGTCAAAGTCAAAGGTGTCCACTACAGATATACCATGAGCTATATAATTAAGAAGATCTCTCCTCTTCATTTGCTGTTTACGCAAAAAATAAGAAGCAAAGCTTTCATCATCATCATACATGGCCACAATCACATCGCCTATCCTAACCAAGTCTTTTCCTGAAAGCATAACGTGGTCTTCTGCTGATGCTAAAATTGTCTGGATTCCAATTGTTTGAATTGGCTCTGCATCTTCTACAACCTCTATGTTTTCCTTTAAAAATTTAATTATTTGTTTTTTAAGTCTTTTAACATTACCCCCACTATTCTCTACTATTTCTATCCCCTCTACAAAAAATAGAGAGGCGTAAAGAATATGTTCTGGTGTAAAATATTCATGGTTTGACATTTGAGCTTCATTGTAAGCTGCTGTAATAATTTCATTTACTATATTATCTAATTGCATAGTTACTCCTCTTCTAATGTTAATTTTAATGGAAATCCACTTTCCTCACACATCTCCATAGCTTGAGCAATTTTTGTTATGCCTACGTCATAACTGTATATTCCCGCAATGCCGCTACCTTTTCTATGGATATCAAACATGATTTTTGTGGCTTCCAAAACCTGTTTTTTAAAAACTCCAACTAAGACCTGTACAACAAACTCCATGCTTGTATAATCATCATTATGAATGATTACCCTGTATCTACTAGGTTTCTTAATCTCCGTTTCTATTTTTTCTTTAATATTAACTTCTTCATCAAAAATCGTTTGTTCTGGCATAATTAACAACCCCATTGTTTACATTAAAATTTATGTTTAGTCATTTTCAATAAAATAGCTAAGGTACTTTATTTCATTTACAGTGCTTTAAGACTATTATATCCTACTTGATTATATATTACTGCATTTACCTATATTATTTCAACCCTTTTATGCTTTTATTATTTCATATAAAGGATTCATAATATACTATATTTAAAGTAACCATTCTTTTATTTTCCACATATTATATACAAGGTCATAAGACCTCAATTAAAGGAGGAATTACTTTTGGAAATTAAAGAAACATTTCACCCTTGCGATAAATGTGGTGAAATTATTAGTGCTCAAACATTATGTTTAAGTGATGGAGATAATATTATACCAGACGGCATTAACGGTCCTGTAGTGGTTAAGGTTCCAGTTGTATTAGCACAAAAAAATATTCAAATAGATATTGAAGCTGAACTTAAATTAAAAGAGCCATTCTTTGAAATTAAAAGAATAAAGAAAACTGTTTTTTTAACTCAGTGTAAATTACTCCCATTGTCAGGTAGAATTAAAGATGGAGTTCCTGTTACTGGGAAACTATTTATAAGTGGATATGTAAGAAAAAATATAGAATATGCTACCGCTGATTGTGTAGATAAAAAAGTCATAAGTGGTAGAATCGCTCATACAACAGTAGATGTCCCCTTTACAACTGTAACAGAAGTTCTATATGCTGTTACACCATTAGTTAATATTACTGTTGGAGATACTACAACTTTTGCTGAAACTCCATACTGTGAATTAGAAGCAGTAAGAATTATTGAAGAAGATCTTTTAAGAGATCCTATGGACTACCCTACTAATGGAAAAATAAAAGTTTATAATAAAATAATAGAAAAAATGGTTGTATATATCAATGTTAAAGTATTACAAGTACAACAAGTAAATATTGGTTCTCAATCATGTAATAATTGCAGGTAAATATTTTAAAATAATCATTTAGATATAGCCGTTCTTCTAAAATTAATAATATTCTTTAGAAGAACGGTTAATTATATATGTACCGCTGGCTAATCTATATGATAAAGGAGCATATTTCAATGATACCGTACAATAATTATGATATATTAGTAATGAAAAAACTAATTGGCGTTTTGAAAATTTTACAAGAATTATCATGTACTGAAATTACTGCTCGCGAAGATAGATTCAATAGTAATTGCAGTGAAAGTTTCATATCAACACTCCCAATAATAATTGCAGAAAAAAACATAGATATTCCTATTGAATCCATATTCAAATTAAAAAATCCTGCATTAGAAGTAAAAAATATGAAAAAGGATGTATATTTAACTAATAGTTCACTATTACCTCTTTATGAAAAAAATAATCTTTCTGCTCCCATAAATGGAAAACTATTTTTAGAAGGTTTTGTTAGAAACAAATTAGATTTTTCTATAGCAAAAGATGCATATGATAATATAATTAATTTAGATACTGAATCTGTTATAATTTATATCCCTTTTAAATATACTACTTTAATACAGTTTAAAGTTCCCCCTGTTGTCTCTAAAGAAAAAACTGAGGATTATATACCCATTTATATACCATCAGATTGTGAAGATTTTCATAAAGATTGCCATGAAAATAGTAACAAAAGCGATACTCATTGCGAAGAATATATTAATTGCGATATCCCATCCATAAATTGTGAAATAAAAGAAACTACTATTCATGAAACATATACCCTTATGGATAAAACACCTTTTAATAAAGACTTTCCTATTGAAATAAATTTCAATACTATTAAAGAAAACATAATATTAAATGTTTCATTAATATTAATTCAAAAACAGAATGTATCCATGTTTAAATTAAAGTAATATGGCAAAACTATTAAATGTCAATTGAATTTTATTTTATTTTCTTCTCCTAATAAAATTCATTTTGCAACTCACTAAATTATACTAATCCATATTCTCTAAAAGCTCTACAAATAGTAAAAACCTCAAGTCAACTTGGGGTTTTTACTATTTGTAGAGTTCTATTATCTTACATCTATTTTAAAATTTTAACTGAAACTAGAAATATAGTTTTAATTATTGTAATTGCATTTTAGTGATTTCTTTATAGTAAGTGATACTTTCAGCTTCATCATCAGTGATTAAACCATCTACAAGTAATATATTGTCGATATCCACCATCTTAAAAGATTTAGTTTTTTTGTTATGGGCATCACAAATCTTAAGGCTTAAATTTTTTCCTTCTTTATCACCAGTCTTGATTAAGAATAATACATTTTCTTCTGAATCAGAAAGATCTTTAAAAACATTAAAATCTTCATTTACTAGTAAAGAATTAATTAAATCTTTTCTTAAATCTTTTTTAATAATTGCTATAGTATCATCATGTCTGATGAGATATTCGGAAATAAAACCTACCAATTCCTGTTTTGATTGAAATAATTGTGTATTTGCCATTTATATTGCCCCCTAAATTAATAGAATAAATCGTTCGCTTTTATACATTGTAATGTATTTTAATGCATTAGTCAATAGGTTTTAATAATAAATATTAAGAGGGTAATAATAACTCTTTTATGCTTATAACCGCTTATCTAGGCTGTTTACAGCATAAAACGCATTAAAGCGGTAATAATAAAATTAATCTTAGCATAAATTTCACTGAATAAATATTCATTTGTACGTATATTGCTTTCTTTAAAAACTCAATACTATGTATAATTTAAATAGCAGTGTTTATGCAACTTTTTTTTGGTTCGTAATCATCTGTCAAATATAAATGAATTTATAACTGCTAAATACTCACGAACAAAGCAAGTCGGCACTAGCATTGGATGAAGTGGTGCCGGATACCCATATACATTTAATCCCTGCCTTTTGGCTAAAAATTTAGCTCTGAATATATGAAAATTATTTGTTACAATAGTTATTTCTATATTTTCTTTTTTCTCTAATTTTTCTAAAATTTCTGTTGTAAATTTCATATTTTCTAAAGTGCTGGTTGACTTTTCTTCCTTTATTATTTGACTCTTTGCCACTCCATGTTTTATTAAAAATCTTTCCATAGCCTCCGCTTCAGTAATACTTTCACCAGGACCTCGCCCCCCCGAAACTACTATTTTAACCTTAGGATTCATTTCAACATACTCTAGACTTGCATAAAGTCTTTGAAAAAGTGCCGTTGAAGGAATTTCGCCCCTAAGTCCTGCCCCTAAAATCACTAGGTAATCACTTTTTTCCCTATGCTTTGATATAGCTGATTGAATTATACATGCTTCAATAAATACAAAAGAAGCTAGTCCTAGAATAAAACATATTTTTATTGCTGTTCTCATTTTACCTGGTCTTATTAAAATAAATTCTTTTTTACTTCTTCGCTTAAGTAACCCTACTGCTATTAATATTACCCCTAGACCAAGATAAAACTCTGCGAAAGTTACTCTCCCTCCAAATATTATTGTTCCTATAAAATACACTACACATACTGCACCTAAAACTATGTATACACTACCTTTATTTTTCATAATTTTTTCTAACCTCCCGTGGGTTAATTATAATTTAAGAATATCATATTACATTTTAAAATTCACTATATTTAGTGGTTATTCAAATAAAATGTATATTCATCTTATGTATGTGAAAACTAATGTTAAATGCACCTTTAGATCAAAGTATAATTAAATAATGCACAACACATTGCACAAGTTGTGAACAATGCATAAGTGCATGTCCTGGCAAAGCTTTTGAAAACAATACTTTTCATGCATCTCGTTGTATACCAAATGCAATTAGGGGGTGCTCAGAGTGTCTAAATGTATGTACAAAAAATATTGTAAAAACTAAAACATTTTAAGCAATAAAAAAAGCAGGTTATAC
Organism: Clostridium sp.; assembly: GCA_047624165.1. Classification (GTDB taxonomy): domain Bacteria; phylum Bacillota; class Clostridia; order Clostridiales; family Clostridiaceae; genus Clostridium_AD. Next base: position 6,896 of record JBLHPD010000036.1, read on the forward strand.
TGCTTTTTTTATTGCTTATATGTTAATTAATTAACTATTTATATTTTCTCCCTTTTTATCAATTTTGAATCGTGCAAATTTTATAATTAAAAATCACTTTACAAATAAGCTTTATTGTTTTATACTACAACTGTATTATAAACAGTAACACAGTTAATACAGTTAATACATATAAGTAAAGGAGGTTAGAAATGTTTGAATTAGATTTAAGAAGTCGTCTCCCATTATACGAGCAACTAGTTGAAAAGTTTAAACAACTAATAATAAATGAAGTTCTAAAAGCCGACGAGCAATTGCCTTCTGTACGTGTTCTTTCAATGGAAATTACCATGAATCCCAACACTATACAAAAGGCTTATAGAGAACTAGAATCTCAAGGATATATATACTCAATTAAAGGAAAAGGTAGCTTTGTTACACCCGCAGCACATGTTCCGAGTAATGAAAAACTAAAAAAAATAAAATCAGAACTTACAAAACTGGTATCTGAAGCATTGTATATAGGCATAAACAGAGATGAATTATTAGATATCATTTATCAAGCAGAAAAATCTGTAAAAGGAAACTAATCACTTTGCAATAACAACTATTGGTAATTATTAAGACAAAATTTTATTTATTTGAATCTGACAATAGGGGGTATATATGAATGATACAAATTAAAAATGTTTCAAAATCCTTTTCAGACTTAGATGCATTAAAAGATGTAAATTTAAACGTAACTAAAGGTTCTATTTATGGACTTTTAGGGTCTAATGGTTCTGGAAAAACTACTCTTTTAAAGCTTTTAGCTGGAATATATAAAGAGAACTCTGGTGAATTAAAGATATGTGGTGAAAATGTATTTGAAAACATAAAAGTTAAATCACAAATGGTATTTATGCCAGACTCGCCTTACTTTTTCCCACAACATACTATTAAACACATGGCAAATTACTATAAGAGTATTTATAAAAATTGGAACTCAGAAAGATATGAAAAGCTTCAAAAAGTATTTAACATGGATGTAGATAAAAAAATATCCAGCTTTTCAAAAGGAATGCAACGTCAAGCAGCATTTTGGTTAACATTTTCCATAATGCCTAACATTTTAATTTTAGATGAACCTCTAGATGGATTAGACCCAGTAATAAGACAAAAGATTAAAAGCCTTATTATTCAAGAGGTAGCTGATAGGGAAATGACAGTAATCATTGCCTCGCACAACCTACGAGAAATAGAGGATATCTGTGACCACGTGGGAATTCTTCATAAAGGAACTCTTATCCTTGAAAAAGATGTAGATGACTTAAAATCAGACGTTCACAAAATACAAATTGCGTTTAAAGGCACCATTCCAGATGGAATTTTAAGCAATACAGATATTCTTCATATTGAAGAAAGAGGAAGTGTTTTATTAATAATTATTAGAGGGACAACCGCATACGTTACTGATTATTTTAACCAGTTTAACCCAGTAATTATTGACATTATCCCCCTAACACTTGAAGAAATATTTATTTATGAAATGGAGGATGTCGGATATGAAATACAAAATGTTATTCTTTAATAAGGGAGTACTAAAAAATGATTTAAAAAGATTTTCATGGATAGGTATACTATATTCATTGTTTTTACTATTTGCATTTCCATTGCAAATACTAATGTCTCGCCGTTATGCTACAAAAGATAAAATAATATCTACGCAATATATGTTTGACTTTAATGACATACTAATATTTTCAATGCTTATTGTGCCCGTAATAACAGCAATGTTTTTATTTAGATACATACAGAATAAAAATTCTATAGATATGCTTCATAGCTTACCTATAAAAAGAGTGTCTTTATATGATAATCATGTATTTTTCGGGATAATGACTCTTATAATACCCGTAATTGTAACTACTATTATTTCATGCATACTTAAAAACACTTTAAATCTTAACGACTCAAGTCTACACTTTACTTACAATCAAATTTTTGTTTGGTCTGGAACAACTATATTGATGAGTGTATTTATATTTCTATTGTGTGTTTTAATTGGAATCTTAACAGGATTATCTACAGCACAAGGATTGTTAACCTATATATTTTTATTTTTACCTGCTGGGCTAGGTATCCTAATTGTCGACAACCTTAATTTGTTTCTATTTGGATTTGATTTTTCAAACAATATATTTGTAGATATTTCACCTTTTGAAAGAATGATCTCCAATAAGCCCCTTAGAATTGCTGAGATACTTATTTATATATTTTCATCTATTTTCATTTACGCACTAGGAAGATTTTCATATGTTAAAAGAGATTTAGAGGCAGCAACTAATGCTGTGGCTTTTAAAACCCTGCAACCAATATTTAAATATGGCGTAACCTTCTGCACAACTTTAATTGGTGGATTAGTTTTTACAGATGGTCAAGAAGGTCTATCATGGGCAATACTAGGATATATCATCGGAGGATTAATAGGATATTACATTGCAGAAATGATTATAAAGAAATCCATAAAAATTTTTAAAAATATAAAAGGCTACTTAATATATGCAGGAATCTTCTCTATTATATTATTATGTGTAAACTTTGATATTACGGGATTTGAAAAACGTATTCCTGATATAACCAAAATTAAAAGTATATGTTTTTCTACCGGCGCTTTTCCCCAAAATAATAATTCAGAAAAATATATATATTATGAAAAAGAAAATTTAGAAAAAATTAAAATTTTGCATAATAAAATTGTGGACAACAAAAAAAATATAAAAAATAGCTCAAGTATGAGTATTGGATTTTCTATAAAATATAATTTAAAAAATGGAAAACAAATTGAAAGACAATATTACGTACTTAAAGAACCTCTTGATGACTTTCTAAAACCTATATATGAATCTAAAGAATATAAAAAAATCAACTTTGATTATTTAAAAACAAATGCAAATAATGTAGATAAAATAACAATTTCTTCACTTAATAAATCTAAAAATTTGACTCTAACAAATCCTACTGAAATTAATGAAGTTGTGGATATATTAAAAACTATAACCCTAAATAAAACCTATGAAGAAATGAAAGATATTAGGCAACCATGGGGAAGCATTGTATTGTTAATGTCAAACGACCAAAAGATAAATTTATCTTTTTTAAAAACTAATAGTAAATTAGAAAAATGGCTGTTAGATAAAAAACTCCTTAAAAACGCAATAATAATGCCTGAGGATATAAATCATATCCTAGTTGCCAAACGCGTTAATGGACGTATTGAAACCATAGCTAGTACAGATGTAAAAAAACTTAAAATAACAGATAAAACTAAAATTGAAGCTTGCATGCAAAATAGTTGCGATGAATATACTAATAATAATAATATTGAATATGATATGGAGATTACTCCCAAAAATATCGCTCAAGCTAAATTTACAGCAACCTTTGATGAAAAACATGCGCCCAACTTTGTAGTGGAATATTTCAAATAGTAATATTCCACTAGTCCTTTGGTTGATGAAGATGAATATTAAATTATAATCCTATCCATTCTTCTGGCAACCATGGATTATATTTTGAATGCTCATTTATCCTCTATAGTCACAATATTATAATTAAGAGGTTTAATATTCGAAGCTTATAATGAGAAAAAGCAATACCAATATTATTAAAATTCAATAATATTGATATTACTTTTACTATTTTAGAAAGTTATTATTTTTTAACTTGCCCATCCCCATAGATAAGATATTTTGTAGTTGTAAGTTGCTCAAGGCCCATCGGTCCCCTAGCATGAAGTTTTTGATTGCTTATACCTATCTCTGCACCAAATCCAAATTCTGCTCCATCTGTGAATCTTGTAGAAGCATTTACATATACACAGGAGGCATCTACTTCCCTTAAAAATCTCTGTGAATTTTTATAATTAGTAGTTATTATAGCCTCAGAATGTTTTGTTCCATATTTAAAAATATGATCAATAGCTTCTTCCATTGAGTCAACAACTTTAATCGAAAGTATTAAATCCAAATACTCAGTAGCCCAGTCTTCATTAATTGCAACCTTTGCACCTGAAATAATGTCTATTCCTTTTTCGCATATTCTAATTTCTACACCTAATCCATAAAGCCTCTCAGAAAGTTTTGGTAAAAACTCACTAGCAACGTCTTTATGAACAAGTACAGTTTCTACCGCATTACATACTCCCGGTCTTTGAGTTTTAGCATTAACTATTATCTCTTCTGCCATATTTAAATCAGCCTCTGAATCCACATATATATGACAAATACCTGAACCAGTTTCGATTACTGGTACTGTAGCATTTGCAATAATAGCTTTTTTAAGCCCCTTACCGCCTCTAGGAATAATTACATCTACGTATTCATTAAGCTTTACTAGCTTATTTACAAGTTCTCTATCAACCATATCAATAAGCTGAATACAACCTTCTGGAAGTCCTGCCGCGATGGCTGCTTTTATAATAACACTCGCTAAAGCCATATTAGTATTTATAGCTTCTGACCCACCTCGAAGGATTATTGCATTGCCTGCCTTTAAGCATAAAGCTGCAGCGTCTACAGTTACATTTGGCCTTGACTCATATATCATACATATAACACCTAGTGGAACTCTTATCATGGAAATATCTAAATCATTTGGCCTTTTCCATCTTTTTATTCCGTCTCCAATGGGATCTTGAAGAGTCGCCACATTTCTAAGTCCATCAGCCATTTTTTGAATTCTCTCTTTGTTAATCATTAGCCTATCCAGCATTGCAACAGACAAATTATTTCTCTTGCCAGATTCCATATCCACCATATTTGCGCAAATTATAATATCTTTATTGTCCATCAAGGCTTCTGCCATATGCAAAAGCGCATTATTTTTCACATCAGTACTAGCCGTAACCATAATTCTAGATGCATCTTTAGCTCGTTTACCTACATTTAAAATATAATCTTGAAAATCCACTCTCTCTCCTCCTTATACTATTTTATTTGGAATCCATATTGTTTGTATTTCTTTCAAATAAGGTACCTATTTCTATTCCATCTAAAATATCACTAATAACATTAGGAGTAGAACCTTCTGCTATAATCATAGATACATTTTCGGCAACTACAATTTCTGCCGCCTTAATTTTAGTTGCCATGCCACCAGTTCCAAAATCTGTTCCAGCACCTTCAGCAGACTCCCTAATTTCGTCAGTTATTTTTGATACATTATAAATAATTTTCGCGTCAGGATTTGTTCTAGGGTTTGAATCGTACAATCCATCAATATCAGAGAGTATTATAAGTAGATCCGCCCCAATTAGACTTGCTACCATAGCCGATAATGTGTCATTATCCCCAAAATTTATTTCATAACTAACTACATCATCATCGTCTTCAGACTTTATTTCATCTGTAACTACAACATCATTTTCATTTACTACAGGAATAACTCCCTGCGAAAGTAACATCAAAAATGTGTTATGAGCATTTAAATGTCTTGTTTTATCTACAATATCCTCTTTTGTCAAAAGAATTTGCGCTATAGTTTTTCCATACTCTGAAAATATTTTTTCATACATATGTATTAAGATACCTTGACCTACAGCGGCTGCAGCCTGCTTTTCTGGTATTGTTTCTGGTCTTACTTTAAGCCCTAGTTTTCCCATGCCAGCTCCTATAGCTCCCGAGGTGACGAGTACAACCTGGATTCCTCTATTATGAATATCTGCTAATTGTCTTATAAGATTTTCAATACGCTTTAAATTTAGTAATCCTGTAGAGTGAGTTAATGTTGATGTTCCTACCTTTACCACAATTCTTTTTACATCTTTTAAATATTCTTTTCTGCTACTCATATAAACACTCTCCCATCTCATTCTAATACTTTCTTGGATTTTATTTTTACAACTCCACCACATTTTTTTAAATATAAAATATATATCATCCTATGCATTAATCTAATTTTACACTATATAAAGATAAATTTCCATTTATATATTCCGCAACAATTGTGATGTACTTTGACTATTTCATATTTACATAACTGAGTTTTGTATCATAGTGAATTTAATGTTATAATTAATTTATTATCATTAGTCTAGTAAGATATAATTGCATTTTCGTTTCTTATTTCTTGGAAATGCCTTGATTAATGACTAAATAAAAAATGTAAAGTGAGAGATTAAAATGAGAAATGCAAAATTAGAAAGAGCCATAATTAGAATAGATAATGAGATCGCCGCTATGAATATAGCTAAAAAATACTTATCAAACTTAGAAGAAATCAATGTTGTACGCGATACTTTAAATAAGAAAAGACAACTACTCGCAGATGAATTGTATCTTGACGATAAAAAGTCTTATGAATTATGTTGTGATGATATAGAAGAAATCCTAGATAAAGAGCTGGGAGAAGAGGATCAACTAGAATTACTTGAAATGATAAAACAAAAGTTTGGAAGACAAGCTCCAAATGTATCTAAAAAAAGTAGTGGCCTTAATGCCTGGTTGAAAGAACTTTGTATTGAATATAATTGGATTAAAAATGAAGAAATCGATTGGGATATAGTGGTTATTACTGGGTTTGGTTTATATCAATAAGGTTCAGATCCCGAGTTTGAATTAAAACCTAAAAGAAATTATCTTACAATACAGATTCGGTATAATATACTATATTATAATGAAAAGCTGCCTATAATAAGCAGCTTTTTTTTATTTTTATTTACCTACTTCAGGAACTCTTTTCGCCTCGTTACTCTTCATTTTCTTGTTATTATCCCCTTTAGCTTGAACTTGTGGTGATGTAGGTCTACTCATTCCTTTTTTTGGCATAATTTTTCCTCCTTAAATTCATTTATTACATTCTTTTATTCTTTTTCTCTAAGAGTATCATTAATTTCTATGACTTCCTCTTCATTTAGACTTGTTAAGTTTAGAATTTCAATTAAGCCCAATCCTTTGTGTAGCGAATCTTGTACAAATTCAACTTCATGCTCATGCTGACCTTTTGGTAATTTTGTTTTTTTCATAAACTTAATTCCCCTCCTCTAGGTAAAAATAAGGTAGTTTAATGTTCTATTACACTACCTTATTTTTACCTAGAAGATAACTTTTATTCTAAACTCGCAGTTTTATATTTAATTTTAACTGTTATTATATAATTTTTCATTTTGCTTATATATACGAAACATGCTAAGATTTATTTGAGGGTATTTATATTTTTTTTGAATTCATCTAATTTCTTCCTTAAAAAATAATTATGTTCATTTCCCTCTTAAAATTTATAATATTTACGTATACAAAGATATAAGGGGTGTACAAATGAACTTGAAACTTCTTTTTCATAAAAATAAAAAAACAGTCTTGAGTTTAGATGAAGAACAAAGTTTTAATATAGATGCTTTATTTCCCGAAAATCGCAGTAATTTTATCGAAGCTAATAAAGCTTTCGTTTATTCAATTACAAGCAAAGTATGCAAAAGGCATTTGATTTGGGAAAATGATGAAGAACTTAGTATAGCACTTATGGCTTTTAATATAGCTTGCGATAAATATGATAAAACTAAAGGAACTTTTTATGGTTTTAGTAAAGTTATTATTAAAAACGCACTGATAGATTTTTTTAGAAAAAATAAAACTTCGCCTAATCTAATTTTTGAGAATAGTGATGGGAATCTAGATTATATAGATGGAAAAAATTCCATTAACAATTTTGAAATTCAAATAGAGAATGAATTTAGAATTGATGAAATAAGTTTATTTTCAGAAGAATTAAAAAAATACAAAATAGATTTTAATACCCTAATTAATTTATCTCCCTCCCATACGGATACAAGAAATAATTTATTGAATGTTGCTTTTTTATGTTCTAGAGAGGAATCAATATTATGTCATTTAAAGACCAAAAGAAAATTACCAACTAAAGAAATAATACTATTAACTTCCTCCAATAGAAAGCTAATAGAAAAATGGCGTATATACATAATATCTTTAATATTGATACTTTCAAATCCTGAATATGTATATTTAAAATCTTATCTTAATATAAAAGAGGGCGATCTAAATGATTAAAACAGGTATTATTATAAACATTTCAAATAAAAAAGCTGGTATTATGACTAGTAGTGGAGAGTTTGTTTATATAAAAATTGGCAAAGTATTCCCTAAGGTAGGTCAAATTCATACAGGAGAATTGTATAAGAAAAACTTATTCCTTTACAAATATGCTATAACCGCAGCTTCATTAATGTTTATACTTCTTCCTAGTACCTATGCATATACCTACTATTCTCCAGTTACAACTATAGTTGTAACTATTAACCCATCCATTTCTATTAAAGCTAACAAATGGGATAAAATTATTAGTTCTAAAGCACTAAATTCAGAAGGCTCATTAATACTTAATAATATTAAATTAAAAAATAAATCTATAGATGATGGTCTTGAGCTTTTGGTTAAAGAAGCTAAAACTGAACATTTTATAAATGATAAATATGTAGATGATAAAAAAATTATTAGTGTTGATATTAAAAGTAAAAAAGATAACTCTATAGATATTTCTAATTTTAAAAATGTTATAGATAGTAACAAGTTAATTTTTAAAATTAATGCCACTTCAAGCAATAATAAAAGCATAGATATCACAGTTAATAATAAAAAAATAGATATTTCCAATTTAAATCCTATTGTTGTGGAAAAAGAAAATATTAACAAAGAATTAAAAAATAAGAGTAATCACATTCTAAAGCCTTCAGTAGATAATAATATATCAGATAAAAAATCGTCCAAAGTGGAAGCACAATTAAAAAATAACACAAACTCTACTATGGATAAAGATAACGAAGCAGGCAAAGATAGGCTATTAAAAAATAAGAATTCTAAGGATAATAATAATAATAATAATAATAGCAACAATAACGATTCATCCTCCATCAAAAATTATAATCCTTTAGATAATTTTAAAAATAGTATTCAGGATGAGAAACATGAATATAATATAAAATCCAAAATTCCTAATGATGATAAATACGAAAAGGATTCTTACGAAATACAGAAAAAACACAATTCTCTTGACCATTAATAATAATTCAATACGCTATATTTGACTTATTATTTATTTTTTTGACAATGAAGTTGCTTTTATTACGATATATATACATTATAAAACAAAACTAATCATCTATAGCATATATTCTATATATTTTGCAGTATTGAAAATCTCGAATTTGTAAAAGATAGTATTAAGTTATTAAAAAGGGAGGTTTTTTAATATGCGCGAAGGATTAATTCCAACGATATTAGGTGCGGTAGTAACTGCTGCCGGAGCATCAGTTTCAAAAAATAATATGAAAAAGAAAAATATGCTTCCTATGATTGAAGCCGGTGTTATAGGCTTTGGACTCGCACACATTGTGTTAGGCTCCATCGACCTTGTTGAGCACAGAAGATAATTTGCTTTGTTGTATATGTCGTAAAAAAACTGATTAGAAATTAAAATTTCTAATCAGTTTTTTTATATTTCCATTATTATTTATCTTTTATCTTTTCAAATAATTCCATATTTTAGGAATATAAATTTAACATCATTTTTAAAAATATGTTACAATATTGTTGTTATATTATTTTTTATTTTATTTCAATACATTGCACATAAAAACGGCTAGAAATTAAGGAGGTTTACATATATGATATTGATTAAAAATGCAAATATACATAGTATGGCTAATGAAAACTTTGAAAATGGAATGATCTTAGTCGATGACGGTAAAATTATCGCTATCGGAAATGCGGTTAATCCACCCGGTAACGCGGAAATCATTGATGCTAAAGGCAAGTTTGTTATGCCAGGGATGATTGATGCTCACTGCCACCTCGGAATGTGGGAAGACGGAATGGGCTTCGAAGGTGCTGATGGTAATGAAGCTGTTGACCCAGTTACTCCACATTTAAGAGCAATCGATGCTATTAACCCTATGGACATATGCTTTAAAGATGCAATAAACGCCGGAATAACAACCGTTGCAACTGGTCCTGGTAGTGCCAATGTAATTGGTGGACAGTTTGCGGTTATTAAAACCTATGGAAATAGAATTGATGATATGATTGTAAATGAATGTCTTGCTATGAAAGTAGCCTTTGGTGAAAATCCTAAAAGAGTATATCATGATCAGAAAAAATCGCCCAGCACAAGAATGGGTACTGCTGCAATACTTAGGGAAAATCTTATTAAAGCAAAGATGTATATAGAAAAGCAAAATAAAGCTTTAGTAAATCCTGATAAAGCACCTGAATTTGACATGAAAATGGAAGCACTAGCCAAGGTTATAAAAAAAGAAATACCTATTAAAGCTCATGCTCATAGAGCTGATGATATTCTAACTGCTCTTAGAATCGCAAAGGAATTTAATGTAGACATTACCCTTGATCATTGCACAGAAGGCCACTTAATTATAGATTATTTAAAAGAAGGCATACAAGCTGGCATAATTTTAGGTCCTACCCTTTCTAATAGATCAAAAGTAGAACTTCAAAACCTAACTTTTGAAACACCCGGAATTTTATCGAAAGCTGGCTTGAAAATTGCTATAATGACAGATCATCCCGTTATACCACTTCAATATCTTCCCGTATGTGCTGGTATCGCTGCAAGAGAGGGTATGGATGAAAATGAAGCCCTAAAGGCAATAACTATTAATGCTGCTGAAATACTTGGTATCGAAGGCAAAGTTGGAAGCTTAGAACTCGGAAAGGATGCTGACATTATTATGTATAGTGGACATCCCTTTGATTTAAGAAGCAAAGTAGACTTTGTGATGGTAACTGGAGAAATTGTAAAAAATGAAATTGCAATAAAATAAATAAATGCTGTTAACATATATATTTATGTTAACAGCATTTTTGTGTTCAATTTATCTTAAAAAGAATTTTTACATTTTAAGATTATTTTTAACTCCTACTTTTTTAACTTGTACTTTTTTTGCTGCAGTTAAGAAAATACCCATTGCTGCTATTGCTGCAATAATTCCTGCTGGATATGAAATACTTTGAGAAAGCTGAAATCCCTCTGGTGCTATTAAAATGTAAGAAGTACATACCGCTGTCATAAATGTAGCTGGCAACGTTGCAATCCAGTGATTTTTACCTATAGTAACCAAGTACATACCCGCTGTCCATAATACTATAGTAGCTAAAGTTTGATTAGACCATCCAAAGTATCTCCATATTACTGCAAAATCCATCCTAGTTAACATGAACCCTACCATAAATAGTGGAATACTAATTAGAAATCTATTTTTAATAGGACCTTGATTAAATTTAAATGCATCAGCCATTGTAAGCCTTGCACTTCTAAATGCCGTATCACCTGAAGTTATTGGGCAAGCTACAACTCCAAGTATAGCCAAGAATCCACCAACTTTTCCAAGTAAATTAATTGAAGTTTCATTAACTACCCATGCTGCGTTATGACCTGCTATGGCCATAGTAGCATTTAACTGCCCTACTCCTCCAAAGAAGCTCATTGCAGCAGCTGCCCAAACTAATGCAACTACACCTTCAGTTATCATAGAACCATAAAATATTTTTTTACCTTGTTTTTCATTACCTATACATCTTGCCATTAGAGGTGATTGAGTTGCATGAAATCCTGAAATAGCTCCACATGCAATAGTTATGAATAACATAGGGAATATTGGATTTTTACCTGGGTTTGAATGCATATTTATCAAATTAGCTGGTGTTATTTCTGGGATATGGTATCCTCCAAAGATCAATGCACAGCCAACACCAACTGCCATAACTAACAAACATAGTCCAAATATAGGATATATTCTTCCGATAAGTTTATCTATTGGAACCATTGTTGCAATTATATAATATGCGAATATAACATATATTAGTGTTGTACCATTTATTCCTGTTAAACCTTTTAATATACTTGCTGGTCCCATTACGAAAACTACTCCTACAAGTACTAAAACTACTATTGAAAACACTCTCATAAAGTTTTGAAAGCCTTTACCAAGATATTTTCCTACAACTTCTGGAATACTTGCACCATCATGTCTTACTGATAACATTCCTGAAAAATAATCATGAACTCCACCTGCAAAAATACATCCAAGTACAATCCACACAAATGATGCTGGACCCCACATTGCGCCTGCTATTGCACCAAATATAGGACCTAGCCCTGCAATGTTAAGAAATTGGATTAAAAAAATCTTCCATTCAGGCATTTCAACAAAATCTACACCATCCGCGAGTCTTACAGCTGGTGTTTTAATCGTCTCATCTGCTCCAAAAACTTTTTCTACAATTGTGCCATAAATAAAATACCCTGCTATAAGAGCAATAATTGATAAAATAAATGAAATCATTTGAACTCCTCCTAATTATTTAATAAGTAAAATATTATTTGTTAAGTAATTTATTATTTGTTAACAAAAGTATAATACATTGTTATCAACTGAATACGATTCCAGACATGAACAGACAAAAAAAGCACATCAAGTGCTTTTTACATGCTCATTATTTCTTTAAACTCAATTATATTATTTCTACTTACAGGAATATCCACTTCCTCACCTTGCAATTTTACCATAAATGTATTGTTAAACCATGGAATTATTTCCGTTATTTTATCTGTATTTATAATATATGATCTATGACTTCTAAAAAAGGATTCTTTGGGAAGCTTTTTATAAAATTCTGATATGCTACAATTTAAATTGTATTGCATTCCTTTTATATAGACTAGTGTTTCTCGTTCTCTTGCTTCACAATAAGAAATATCAATTATACTCCTCACCATCATCTTATTATCTTTCCAAAGAGTTATTTTGTTATTTAAGCATTTTTTATCTGAACATTTCTCAATCTTTTTTAATGTGCTAACTATACGATCTTCTGAATACGGCTTTAATATATAATCGTATGCCTGAATTTCAAAAGCATCTACAGCATAATCTTTATGAGCAGTTATAAAAATAATAAGGGAGTGTTTGGGAAAGTGATTAATAATTTTACCGAGTGCCATTCCATCTAATTTAGGCATATTAATGTCCAAGAAAATAATGTCAGGTTTATTTGCTTCAATGTACTCCAGTGCTTTAATAGAATCATCAAATTCATCCATTATTTTAATATTGCTGAAATTGTTTATAAAATACTTTAGTTCCTCTCTAGAAGGATATTCATCATCAACGATAATACAGTTCACATCATCACTCCCTTATTTTCCTCACATTGAAATTTATTCTAGTACCATTAGTAAGTCTTTCTATTTTTAAACCTTCACCATAAATATATTTTAACCTATTATGAACATTTGACATACCTATTTTATTTTCTTCCATTTTGCCTGCATATACTTTTTGTATAATCTCTGTAGCTATTCCAACTCCATCATCTTTAATTACTATCGTAATGTCGCCTTCCTGAGCTTTTGTAACTTCAATTGTCACTGTTCCGTATCCTTTACCTTCTAAAATACCGTGTTTTATTGAATTTTCAACTATGGGCTGAATTATAAGACTTGGAATTTTAACATCTAGATCGTCTTCAATATTATAAATTATGTGAAGTTTTTCTCCAAACCTTGCTTTTTCTATATCTATATACGCTTTAACCTGCTCTAGCTCTCTATAAATATCTACATGACTTTCTCCTATCTCCAAATTATACCTTAAGTAAGTGGACAAATTTAGAATTAACTCTCTAGCGCGATTGGGGTCAATTCTAATAAATGAAATTATAGTGTTTAGTGCATTAAATAAAAAATGAGGATTTATCTGAGCTTGTAACGCCTTTATTTCAGCCTTATTTGCCATATCTTTAAGCTCCCCAAGTTTACTTATTTCTAGTTGAGTAGAAATAATTTGGGATAATCCGTGGGCTAAATTTATATTCACATAAGAAATTGCATCCTCTTTGCAATAATATATTTTTAATGCGCCTATCATTTCATCTCCTTCCTTCAAAGGAGCAATAATTGCAGATTTCAAATCGCAATTTAAGTTAGGACACTCTATCTGATTTGCATTAGTTAAATAAATCAATTTCCCATCATTAATAACTTTTTTTGTAGCTTCTGTTATAATACTATGACCCTTTATATGATGATCAGCTCCTACACCGACATGAGCTAATATATATTCCTTATTTGTTATAGCTACTGCATCTGCGTCAATTGAATCTTTTATTATCTCACATATCTTTTCGTAGGAATTTTCATCCATTTCTCTAAAATAGGGCAATGTCTTATTAGCTATCTCGAGTGCAGTTTGTGCTTGTTTTGCTGCAATTTCTTCCTTTTCCTTAAGTATTTTTTGAATTATTAATATTAAGATTGCAATTCCAATGGCATTTGTAAAGCTCATAGGAAAATATATACTTTTTACAATGTCTAATGCACTGCTAAAAGGATGTGAAATTGTAAGTATTAAAATCATTTCTAAAATTTCCATTAGGAGCCCACCAATTAGACCATAAAACCACTTATTATTTTCATTTGATTTCTTATATATTATGCCTGCAACTATTCCTGAGATTATAGTGTTTATTGTACAAGGTACTGTTGTAATTCCTCCTATATCTACTAGTAGCCTGTGCATCCCTGCTATAATCCCTGCCATTACGCCTACAAAAGGGCCACATAATATTCCACCTGCCATTACTCCAATAATTCTAGTGTTAGCAATAGCTCCATTAACCTCAGTTCCTGTGTATGTCCCCAATATTCCAAATGCTCCAAAAATTATTGAAAGCACAATTAAATCACTTCTTTTTAATTTATCCTTTTGCACAATATTCTTAAAGCTTCCTATCCTAGAAACAAAAAAAGCAATAAGAATAACATAACCCAAATTATCAGTAAGACTTCTTAACAATTCAATCATTCATTTTAACTCCATTTCACCTAAAGATACATATACATTCATATAAATAAGGTCTTTATTACTAGTATATACAATATTCCATAATATATAAAGATATAAAATCTATGTTATAATTAATGTAGCGTTATTTTTAGTAAATAAAAAATAAAAGGATGATTTATTATGTTTTCTTTAGAAATTTTAAAAAATTACTGCCTAAGTAAAAAGGGAGTTACAGAATGTTTTCCTTTTGATAATGAAACTTTAGTTTTTAAGGTTAGCTCTAAAATGTTTGCCTTAACAAATATCAATAACCCAGTGCTTGAAGTTAACTTAAAATGTGAGCCTTTTATGTCTGAGGATTTACGTATAAACTATGATGCTATTAAACCAGGTTACCACATGAATAAAAAACATTGGAATACCATAGTTATTGATGGTTCAATTCCAGATGAAAAGATTTTATTTTTAGTGGATTTATCTTATGAACTTGTATATAAAAGGTTAACGAAAAGCGAAAAAGAAGAGATACAAAGTTAACAATAACCTTTGTATCTTTATTGTTAATATGAATCTAGATGATAAATTTCAGGAGGGCAGTACAATTGATAATTGGTCTGTGCCCCTGAAAACGACAGGAGGGTCCTATAATGAGAATGATTTTTTTTGATACAGAAACTACTGGCATAAGACCAGGAAATATATGTCAGCTTAGTTATATACTTGTAGATACTGGTTTCAAGCCTATAAAAACAACGGGAAAAAATATTTTTTTTACGGTAGATTATATAGAACCATCTGCGCAGGATGTGCATGGTTTCAGTGTAGATGCTTTATTTTCACTAAGCTCTGGGAAAACTTTTGAAGATTCATACGAGGATTTCATTGATGATTTTATAAATGCAGATATTCTTATAGGACACAATGTTAATTTCGATATAAAATTTTTAACTCACGAGCTTAAAAATTGTGGACATACTCTAGACCCTAAACATACATTTTGTACAATGAAATATTATAAAGATATATGCAAACTTTACTCAGCACGGGGAGGCTATAAAAACCCAAAATTATCAGAAACTATTAAGTTCTTAGAATTAAATGAAAGTAATATAAATCTAAAAACCACTGAATATTTTGGAGATGCCTCAAATTTTCATGATGCTAGATTTGATACTACCGCAACATATTTACTGGTTACAGAAGGCATTAAGAAAGGTTTTATACCTAAACATTATTTTTCGCAGCTTGCTAAATAATAATAATATAACTAAAAGGATATATCGCTAGAATGCTTTCACTTTATCATGTAATTCTACAATTTATTTTATTTATAGTTGCTAAAAAATACAAACTCGCTTTGCTCAAACATGTATTTTTCTTCACGCATCTACAAATAAAATAAATTGTGAATTACTATGACACATTCAAATGCATTTTTCGCGATATATCCTTTTGTTAGCATAATATGAGAAAAAAGAGTTTATTTCAAAAATAATTACTTCTCACCAATTGCAACATAAATCCTTTGAATTTTATCTCTAACTTCCTCTGGTAAGCCCCCTCTTAATGCTCTTTCCAATAAAGTAGGCTTCTTTATCCCATTTGATAGTAGATAGTTTTCTATCATCTTTACTTTTATCTCCCTACTAGGAATTAATTGATACAGTACATACCAGTCTTCTAAAGAAGTTAATAGTATATTTACTCCATTATTTTTTTTAAATTCTGAAATTGAAGTGTGATCAAAGATGTATTCAAATATTCCATTATTATAATTTATGGTAAGCCCTGCCATAACATCAATATCAACGCCATGGACAACATATTCATAAAAGTACTTTGTAGAATATGTATCTGACTTTTTCTTGATTTTCTTTTCTCCAATACTTTTCAGAATTTTATCTACTTTGTCAATATCATTTAAATCTACTAAAATATCGATATCATTAGTATTGTCTATAAGGCCATAATGATGCAATAAGATAGATGCACCTACAGCCCATACAACTCCATCATCATTTAATTTTTCACCAATATAACTTAAAGCTTCAAAAATCATTTTTTATCACCTCGTTAGTTGAAATTTCCCTGTTCCAACTTTCAATTTATAATCGAAATAAATTTCATTTTCTCTATAACATTCAGAAAAATGCTAGTTCTTAATATTGCATTATGATTATATTTTCAAATCGGATATTTTTTCTTAGAAAATGCTAACAAAAGTATATATTGCGTAGAATGCGTTCGAACAAGCCTTAGTAATTCACAATTTATTTTATTTGCAGATGCGTGAAGAAAAACATATGTTTGAGCGAAGCGAGTTTATGTTTTTTAGCAGCTGTAAATAAAATAAATTTTTGAATTACTTGGTAAAGTGAGCGCATTTTAGCAATATATACTTTTCGTTATAGCATTTTCTATGAAAAAACACTGAACTCGTAATAGCACATTACACTATCCTTCCAGCTTGTACTACTCTTGGAATAGTTTTTGAAACCTACTCCACATCTCTAGATTAGTTTTTTTAAGATTTACAACTCTAAATTCTTCATTAACGAAAGCTTGAGTTGTACTACCTTTAGCCAATATTTTTTTATCATTTTCTCTAACCACATTATAATTAAATATTACTTTGGCCCCAGTTAGTACTTTAATAAATGTCTGAATTATAAGGATATCATCAAATTTTGCCCCTTCTATGTACTTGCAAGAACTCTCTACCACTGGTAACATAATGTAATTTTCTTCCATTTGTTTATATGTCATTCCTATTTCTGCTATATATTCTGTTCTACCTACTCCAAACCAAGAATAATAATGTGCATGATGCACAATTCCCATTTTATCTGTCTCTATATATCTTACTTTTAGTTTTGTTTCATTAATATACATGTTCATTTCTCCAATCTAGTTTTGTATTTATTTATAAAAAATATTAAAAATCATATATTATACCATCGCAAAATACCCTTTTAATTACTCTTCTATCTACATATATTTGAATTGTATCACCTTTTCTTAAGTATAATTCTACAGGTAAATTAAGTTCATAAGCGAAATTTCCCGATTTTATTTTTAATTTTGTCTTGTGAATATGGTTTCTTCCCGCTAAATCAGCAATGTCTGCCCCTAGTAGCAATCCTTGTCCTGAGGACATACTATCAATTTGTATTCTTGGATAATCAATAATCTTCCCAACCATAGGTACACGATTTTCTAATTTTTCATTGCTAATATAATCTATTTCCTCATCTATAATTATAGAATCATTTTCAATTACAGCATTATTAATATCCAATAAGAAATACCCGTTTATTTGTTCATTTTTAATTGTTTTATAATAAAAATTTTCTTCATACCGTAATATTCTAAGATATACAAGTTTCAATAATTCATTATAACTATTTTCTTTAAATTTACCAAAATCTTTAATTATTATATTATCTATACTTTTGCTTAATTTTGTTTCGTTAATCTTCCCTAAAATGCTTCTGCATCCCAGGAATCCAGCTAACTCAGATTTTATATTATTTATATGAAAATCCTTATCCGTAAGCATAATATCTGTACTTGCCACCATAAATACATTTGTATATTGTGGATATGCAGATTGAATAAATCCTAAATATTTTTTGTTTCTATCATATACATTAAAAGGCATATTAAATCACTTCCTTCTAAATTATTTTTCAAGTATATAAATTAAATAATCAATATGAGTTATTAAATTTTATATATATTTATATTATATAATAATCAAAAAAATACTTCTACCACTTTTAGTAATTTTCCATGCAAATGTTTTTTGTGCTAGTTTAATAATAATTATTAAACTCAAATAATATATCATTATATCATTAAATTATTATATAATATTGAATAGTGTAGTTTACTTTCCCCTTTTATCTTTTATAAATATCAATACACCAATAATAGTTATATATGCAAGAATAAACAAAGTTATTTTAGGAACAATATAACCAACTATCGCTCTTCTTTGCATTTCATTTTTAACTGTCAAACATAAAGCAAGCATAATTGGAAATGCAATCCAATATGTTTTCTTTTTATCTTTTATTTTAAATACATCGCTAAAAATATATGTAAATGCATAGTGCTGATTTGCTATAATCTTAATCATTACTATGCTCCATAAAAACAAAAACAAAATCCGAAAGCTATTTAGAAGAGGTATATTTACAGATTCTGTAACTAGCAACACTGGCCATAATGCTATAGATGTAACCTTATATCCTAAAGTATATATGCATATAAAAGTAACCCAAATATAAATAGCTGTAATAATAAATACGGATTTTAACGCTACCTTTTTCACTTTATCTTTTTCTCTTATAAGTGGATAAAATAAAAATATTGCTTCCATTCCACCATAGGCTAATGCTGATTCAACACTACCACTTAAAATATTTTTAACCCCTGTTTCAAATATAGGTAATAGGTTCAAATAATTACCGCTTGTTAGTGTTGATATTAATGTTATTGATAAAATAACTGTAAAATATAGTGAAATTTTATTTATTTTCCCCAATACTTTTATCCCATTATCACTTAAATAAATGGCTAATAATATGGTAGGAACAAAAATCTTAATGGGTGATAAAAAAGGTGTTACGTACACTCTAAAAATATTACTCAAACTAATAATGCCTTCAATTGTAAATATACCAAATTCAGCCATTAATAAAATCTTGCAAATTGTTCCAAGGACCCTTCCTAAATACATGTTACTTAAAGCCAATATGTCTTGATTAGGATGTTTTTTCGCATAATATATAGCAAGCAATGCTATATATAGCGGATGAAGACTACCAATCAATACAGCTATCCATCCATCCTGTTTTGCATCCTGTACTACAGCATTGGGTAATGATAGAATAGCTGTTCCGATTACAAATCCCACTACCAATGCTATAGCTTCACTCTCTTCGAGCAGTTTGTCTTTTGCCTTAACCATCTTATTTACTCCCCATATTCATTTAATACTTTAATACTGGCCTTTTCCGATCCTATCAATTTTGACCACTACATTTACTTTAATATCTGCATTACTTACCTCTTCATTCCAATCTACCCCTGTTTCCCTGCCATATTTGGCCGCAGCGCACATTCCTAGATTTAAGCAATCTATTTTATAAACATTTTTAACCTTCTCCAAAAATTCATTACATATTTTCTCTATTTTTTTTGCCATGAGTATTTCAAACTCGCTTTCACTTTTTTTATTAATATCTTTGTATAATGTATTTTCTATGATGTCTCCCTTGAAATTTAGATCAATGATAAATTCGTATTTTCCTTCTGTCTTATTACATTTTACTTTTCTTTTAACCATTGCATCGTAATTTAAATACTTATCTGAGTCATCCTGCAGACTTAGTATCCCTTTCCCTTTTTCTTCTCTAAGCATATTCATAATTTTACTTTCGTCCATAGGCAATACGAAAGCCATTTTATTTCCTTTAAATAATGCCATACCTGTAAAAGTGATATTTTCATCTATTATTTCAAGGTATGGAAGTACTAAATTTTTTCCTTCTGAATCCAATGTTACATATATATTCAATAAGTTATATTTTGAAGATAAAAAATTATAGTTTGTAGCATGTTTAACCATACCTTCCATATAATCTGAAGAACTAGGATATCCTTCTACCTTAAATCTTAATATATCTTCTGCCTTTCCTTTACATACTGTGAAGATACCTGAATCATTAATTTTTGGATTAGAAAAGAGTATATTTATTATATTTAATATCCCATAAGATGCTTGTTCTTCCCCCAATATTGCTATTCTTTCAGTACCATTTGTATAAGGTTTGCTGGAAATTAATTGTCTTTTTCCCCTTGTGTCTCCAATTGTATTTGACTCTGACTTTATAACATTACTGCCTTGCTCTCTAGCTTTCCCCGCCTTAATTGCCTTTATATTAGTGCTTATTGAACCATTTTTTACCTTGTTTTTAAAATCATATATAGTAAACGCAACGCTATATTCCACATTACTACTTGCCTCTTTGTTAATATCAAACCCAATGCCTGCTATTACATTTAAGTCCTCCATAGTACTTACTTGCAATTTTCCTACATAAATAAAAACTATAAGCACCACTAAAAATATAATTATCATTTTTTTCTTTTTCAAGTGTCACCTTCTATTCTCCATTATTTATCCACTATTCAATACTGTCCTCTTCCTAATTTATCAACATGTATTGATACATTCACCACAATGTCAGAGTTAGAAACAATCTCATTCCAATCTACCCCTGTGTCTCTTCCATATTTCGCCGCAGCCACCCATCCTAACTGCAGTAAGTCTACCTTATATTCTTTCTTCATCTTATCCAAAAATCCATTGCATATTTCTTTCACTTGCCTCGCCATGTCATCTTCAAATTTATTGCTTACCTCTATGTCAGTTGCAATACCTTCATATAATTCATTGTTAATAATTTCTCCATCTAAATTTAGGTCAATAGTAAAAGTATATTTATCCCCTGTTTTTTTACATGAAATTTTTCTTTTAGATTCCGCTTGATAATTTACATACTTCTCTGAATTCTTTTGTATGGTTAGTATTCCCTTTACCTTATTTTCACGTAACATATTCATTATTCTCGTTTCCTTCATATCCAAAATAACAGCTAGTTTATCCTTATTAAAAACTGCCATTCCTTTTATCTTAATTCCATCTTCCGCTATTTCAATAAAGGGACTAACAATATTTTTCCCCTCTGCATCCATTGATAATGCTGCGTTTTGAAACGTGTAGCCTTCTCTGAAAAAATTATAATTTACAGAATTTTTAATCATATCACCAATATAATCCGCTGAATTATCATAGCCTGGTGTCTTATAATTAAAATATTCCTCATGTTTACCTTTGCATACTAGGAGAAATTCATTGTCATTAGCCAAAGGATTTTTAAAAATAATCTCAATTAAAGTCCTTATTCCATATTCAGCATATTCTTGATCAATTAAATTAATTTTTATAAGTCCTAAAAATAATCCCAATCCACTTTTATTTTGTCTATCTTCTCTTGTTTTACCAATGGTACTACCTACTCCAGTACTTACTATAGTTTCAACACTGGAATCTTCCTTATATGAATTAGTACTGGTAGTAACTCTATATATTATATTTCCTCCAACGTCTTTATTTATTCCGTTTCCAACCCCCACCGCAATACCCAACTCTTCCATGCTAGTTAAATTAAT
>JBLHPD010000037.1:0-28459 GCA_047624165.1 Clostridium sp.
TACTTGTCTACTTAGCCCTAAAAATATTGATATTTTAGCTTTACCTATAGCTTGAAAGTAATTCGAACAAACTATTTGAAATCCTATTATAGGTAGCATAAATAAGTATATTCTAATGCCTCGGCTTCCTATTGCTATTAGTTCTGGCTCCTTATTAAATAAACTTATAATTTGTTTCGGAAATAACTGTATAATTATAAATCCAGTTGTAGTAATAGCTGTAGCTGCAAGTATTGCGAGTTTTAAAGCACGCTTTACACGTTCGTATTTTTGGGCTCCATAATTGTATCCAATAATTGGTTGACAACCTTGGTTTATTCCGAAAGTTGGCATTAACACCAGCATAACCACACTCATAATAACTCCCATGGCTCCCAGTGCCAAGTCCCCACCATATTTAACTAAACTTTTATTTGAAATAATAGTTACTATACTTGCAGCTATCTGCATGGAAAATGGTGACATACCTATAGCAAAAATACTTTCTATAACTTTAACATCTAGCTTTAAATTTTTATAGCGTATTTTAAGCACACTATTCCCACCAAAGAAATACGATAATACCCATATCATACTTATAGCCTGAGAAATAATAGTGGCAATAGCCGCGCCTCTAGTTCCCATATGAAAAACAAAAATAAAAATCGGATCTAAAATTGTATTTAATATTCCGCCAATTAACATGGTAAACATGGCTATTCGTGGATTTCCTTCAGAGCGTATAGTGTTATTCATTCCAAAACCTAAGTTTTGGAATATTGAGCCTATAAGTATTATAGTCATATACTCCTTGGCGTATGGCAATGTATCTTCGCTCGCTCCAATTTTCAGTAACATAGGTTCTAAAAATATAAGTCCTAAAACAGTTACTATAATTGAAATTATAATAATGAGAGTAAATGCGTTACCTAAAATATGTTCTGCTTCTTCTTTATTTTGTTGTCCAAGCTTTATAGATATAAGCGCTGCGCTTCCAATTCCTACTAGCATCGCAAAGGCCATAATCATAATAGCAATAGGAAATGTAGCTGCAACTCCTGATAGGGCAAGTTCACCTATGCCTTGTCCTATGAATATTTTATCAACAACGTTATATAAGCCATTGACAAGCATTCCGATAATAGCTGGAACAGAGAACTTTATAAGTAGCTTACCTATATTCTCTTCCCCTAATTGTTTTGATCTGTCCAAATAATCGACTCCTTGATTTGATGCAAAATAACCAACACTATATTGAATCCTATGTTGGTTATTTTATATCTTATTTATTTATTAATTCATTTAACTTTCCTTCTATGTATTCGTTAAGTTCACTCTCGCCTATAAAAATTTTATCCTGTACGAAATCAGGCTTTACTCTAAAGAAATTAATCACTAATTTATTTCCTATAATTATATACTCATCAGAATGCAGAGGCGAGAATATGACCTCTATTTCATCATATTTATTAGTACCTGCAACCTCTGCAAGCTTACCCACCAAGTTACTTAAGTTAAGTTTTTTTAAAGGTTGAACCATTGCGTTTGTATATTCAAAATCTTCCATCATCCACATATTGTTGTTCCAGAATTTTAGTTCCTTCTTATTTCCAACAAAAGGTTCTCTATTCTTTATTGCACTTAATGCTCTTCTCACTGATTCCCCATTAAATTCTTCATCATAGGCACATGATAAAGCCTGCATATCAGCTACATCATAGAAAAATTTTTCTGCTATATTTTCTTTTTCACTGGCAGCCTGCCAAAAATAAAGCATAGCTTCTACCGCTTCTAAATTTACTTTGATCCTTTGTAACATTTTATTACTCCCTCCAATATCAACCGTCAGTTAATCACCACTCTTGATGGTGTAATCAACCCTCTTGGTTGTATAATAACAGCTTTGTTAAAATTCTGCTATAAATATTTCTACATATAAACCTAAAATCCTTTCAATAAAATAAAATTTACAATATTTCCATCTCTACTTTTCCCACAATAGCTTCGGTGTTATCCTCTATAAAATTTAGTACATTTTGTATCGTACTACTCGCATGTCTTGAATCATTACTAACACAGGCAATGCCAATCACAATAGATTGATGTAAATCTTGATTTTCAACCTCAGCTATAGAAACATTAAACTTATTTTTCACCTTAGCTATAGTACTTCTTAGTATCATTCTCTTTTCTTTTAACGAATGAACCCAATTTGCATATAAATATATTTTACCTGTACCTATAATCATACTCTTATCCCTTCTATTCATTATATCACTAAATTACTTTCTATTTTAATTATACCCCGAAAGCATTCAAATATTAGTTAATGTACTGTTACATTTTACACAAGAAGGTAGAACTTATATATTTTTCACAAAAATATCAATTTACTTATTTCCCCTATAATTTACCCTTTAATTTACCCTTTAATTCGATTATAAATTTGCAACCTTTATCTATATTCTGCACTAAATTTATATTTCCTCCATGCTTTTCAATTATCGATTTTGATATTGCAAGTCCGAGTCCCGTACCCCCAGTTTTAGAATTTCTTGTAGCATCTACGCGAACGAAAGGCTCAAAAATATCTCCTTCAAATTCTTTAGATATCCCTACTCCATCATCTTCAATAATAATTAAAGCATTACCGTCAGCTATTATAAGTTTGATACTAATAGTAATCCCTGGACTATTATATTTAATACTATTTAGTATAATGTTACTTATGGCCCTATCCAAATTTTTTCTATCAAATAAAATTTCTACTTCATCTTCAGTAATATCAAATTCATATTGAACACCCTTTTGCTCCATAATTGGAACATATCCTGCAATAAGTTTTCTTAAAAACTCGCCTATATCATGATTACCTAAATCTAATTTATATTCAGTACTTTCAACGCGAGAATATTCAAAAAGATCTTGAATTAACTCATTTGCTCGTCTACTATTATTGTTAATAACTTTTAACAACTTGTTTTTATCTTCTGGTAAAATGTCCTCATTTTCTAGTAAAAATTCTGAATAACCCAATATACTTGTTAATGGATTTTTTAAATCATGAGATATATCAAGAATCATTCTTTTCCTGTTATGTTCTGCTTTTTTCTTTAGTAACTTTTCTTGTTGTATTTTTTCTGCCATTAGATTAAAAGCATCCTTTAGTTGCCCTATTTCATTTAAAGAATTAATCTCTACTCGGGCTGAATATTCGCCATTTTTTATAGTATTAACGCCTTTCAAGAGTTTTTTCAACGGCTTAACAAAAATTCTTGATGTAAGTTTAGAATAAAGTACCATTGTAGATAGCAAAAATACCAATATTACAAGAGGAAATACTTCTAAAAAAGTTGGACCGCTCCTTTTGGTTTTACTGGCTTCTTCTAATTGTTCTTTATGTTCAAGTCCCCAGATATAGGTGTCAAAAATACTGTTAGGCATGGCCGTGATTAAAATAAAGTCTTTCTTCCCCCCATATTTACTAGTATAAAAATAACCATCATTTAAATTATTCGTAATCATATCATTATAATATTTTTGTGGATATTTAAAACCTACTTTGTGTTCACTGCCATTTTCCATAACAATAACTAAGCTTTTATCAAGCACTTCAACATAACCCTTATACTTTATAAAATTTGAAACTTTAATATCCTTATAATTTTGTTTTATAATAAATTCTGCTGTAGTATTATCTGTTGGTGAATCCTCAGAATTAATAGAAAGATAAAAAAATAAAGCGACCATGGTTAGCATAAATATTACAATTAAAATAATCAAAAATAAAATATAATTTATAAATAATTGAGTTTCCACTTTCTTACTTTTAAAGTATGCCGCTATTTTCTTTAGTCTATCTCTATTAATCATGGTTCTTCTCCATTTTATATCCTATACCTCTTATAGTTTTTAAATATTTAGGATTCTTAGGATCATCTTCAATTTTTTCTCTAATATGACTTATATGTACCATAATCGTATTTGAATCTCCATAATATGGATTTTGCCAAACTATTTCATATAGCTGTTTTTTGGTGTATACGGTTCCTGGGTTCTCTATTATAAACTCAAGTAGCCTAAATTCCTTTGGGTTTAAAACTAGTTCTATATTATTCTTACAAATACTGCAACTTTCCTTGTCGAGCATTAACTCTCCAATTATTATTCCAGTTTTATGAGTTTTATTAGAATATTTATAATATCGTCGTAATTGAGCCTTAACTCGCGCAACTATTTCAATAGGACTAAACGGTTTTATTACATAATCATCTGCACCCAGTCCGAGTCCAAAGATTTTATCTGACTCTTCTTCTCTTGCAGTTATAAAAATTACTGGTATTTCACTAGTTTCCCTAATCTTTTTCAGAACCTTAAACCCATCAATTTTCGGAATCATAACATCAAGTAGTGCAATGTCAATATCTTTATTCTCAAATATATCTAAAGCTTGCACGCCATCCTCTGCTGTAAAAATCTTATATCCTTCTTTTGATAAATGAATTTCTAGAAGTTCTCTAATATCCTGTTCATCTTCTACAATTAAAATATTAATTATGCATCCCTCCCATCTTATATACATTGTAACCTTAAACTATACTTTAACTCAAATAAAAAACGGAAACATGGAAATTTTATAATCTCCTATAAATTAAAAGAGTAGAAGGTATATACCCTCTACTCTTTGCTTTCTAAAATATTTAATTAATATCTTGTTATCCCATCTTTCGTAACAATACCTTTGATTAATGGCTTAGGTATTATTTTCTCTTGTACTATTTCGTATGCATCTAATATCATTTCCGCAGATATTTTTTGTTTCTGCGCATCATTAGCATAAACTGTTGCAATGGCATCACCCATCTTAACAAAATCTCCAATTTTCTTATGAAGAACAATACCCACTGATAAATCTATTTTGCTTTCTTTAGTTTCACGCCCAGCACCTAACCCTAGAGCTGCCATTCCTATGTCGTCAGCTTTTATTCCTTTTACATACCCGACCTCATTTGATATAACTTTCTCTACTACAGCTGGCATAGGGAATATAGATGGATCATCTACATAAGCTGAATTTCCACCTTGTGCTACTACAAGTTCTCTTAATTTTGCGAGACCTTTTCCCGATTCTATAATATCTTTAAGTATTTCCCTTGCCTCCTTCGCATCCTTTGCTTTTTTCCCTAGCACAAGCATGTGTGATCCGAGAGTTAAACAAAGTTCTGTTAGATCTTCTGGCCCCTCACCTTTTAATGTATCTATAGCTTCTTTTACTTCTAATGCATTACCAATTGCAAACCCTAATGGTTGGTCCATATCAGTTATTACGCCAATAGTATTTCTACCCACATTAGTTCCTATATCGACCATTTCTCTCGCAAGTTCAAACGCATCATCCTGATTTTTCATAAATGCACCACTACCTGTTTTTACATCAAGTACTATAGCATCTGCCCCTGAAGCTATTTTTTTACTCATTATACTTCCTGCAATCAAAGACATATTATCGACAGTTGAAGTAACATCTCGAAGTGCATATAGTTTTTTATCTGCCGGTGCTAAATCCGCAGTTTGCCCACCTATAGCGATTTTAACTTCATTTACGTTTTTCATAAACTTTTCAATTGACATAGTAGTCGAGAACCCATCAAAAGATTCTAACTTGTCAATAGTTCCACCAGTATGCCCAAGGCCTCTTCCAGACATTTTAGCAACTGGGACTCCTGCCGCTGCAACAATAGGTCCAAGTATTAGCGTAGTTGTATCACCTACACCACCAGTGCTATGTTTATCAACTTTTACACCCTGGATAGCTGATAAATCAATGATTTCCCCACTATTAACCATTGCCATTGTTAAATCTGCTGTTTCTTTCTTATTCATCTTTTGAAAGTAAATAGCCATAAGCAGTGCAGAAACTTGATAATCAGGGATATCCCCCTTAGTATATCCTTCTACAAAGAAATTAATTTCTTCTGTAGTAAGTTCGCTTCCATCTCTTTTTTTCATTATTAAATCATACATTCTCACTCTATTCACCCCGTAATTATTAATATTAATTTATTTCAGTGCCATCAAATCTATTTATGAGAATTTAAATCCTTAGTTCCCTTAACTATTGCTATAGAACTACTTGCTCCTATTCTACTAGCACCAGCTTCAATAACAGCTTTTGCATCTTCAGCTGTTCTTACTGCACCTGCTGCTTTGACTCCCATATCAGGGCCTACAGTTTCTCTCATTAACTTTACATCCTGAACTGTTGCTCCACCTGTTGAGAATCCTGTTGAAGTTTTTACGAAGTCGGCGCTTGCTTCCTTAGCTATTTTGCATACTCTAACTTTTTCTGCGTCAGTTAAAAGACAAGTTTCTATTATCACCTTTACTATTGCTTTCCCCTTTGAAGCTTCAACTACTGCTTCAATTTCATCTTTTACTACATCATATTTATTTGATTTTATAGCACCAACATTAACTACCATATCTATTTCCTCTGCACCATTCTCTATAGCTTGTTTTGCTTCAAATGCTTTTACTTCTTTAGTTGTAGCACCTAGTGGAAATCCAACAACTATACAAGTTTTCACGTTGCTTCCTTGTAACTCTTTGCTTACTAATGAGGTATAATATGCGTTTACACATACTGAAGCAAATCCGTATTCTTTAGCTTCGGCACAAACCTTTATAATGTCTTCCTCGCTTGCCCCTTGTTTTAATAATGTATGGTCTATATATTGTTCAATTTTCATATCAATCTTCCCCTTTATATTTTATAATATTTTCATTTTCTTCTATATACTTTTCTGATCCCTTTAATTCAATTTTCGGCAAAATAGTTTGTCTTTTAATCGACTTAGGTCCCTTGCTATTTAAATTTTCTAGTAACATTTCCATACCAATTCTACCAAGTTCAATAGATGGACCATTAATAAAACTAATGTTCATCCCTATTATATTTAACATATCAACCTTATCAAAACCTATAATAGCCATATCCTTTGGTATACTTATCTTTTCTTCATAAAAAGCTTTTAAACATCCTAAAATCATAGTATTACTGCTTACAAAAATAGCAGTAGGTCTATTATCCATATTAAGCATTCTCTTTGTAATTTTATAAGCAGTTTCATAAGAGTAATCACCATAAAGTATATATTCCTTTTCTATAGAAATATTATTATCTTCTAAGGCTTTTTCATATCCTATCAATCTCTCTTTTGCAGGTCTAGACTTCATGTCTCCTGTAATTATAGCTATTTTTCTGTGCCCTGCTTGTATTAAGGCAACCGTTCCATCATAAGCACCCTTTATATGATCTATAAAAACTCCACTAAAGTCGAGATATTCAACATGTCCATCAATTAAAATTATTGGAATTCCTAAGTTTTTAAGAGTGTCTAAGTTTTCACTATTACCTAAATCTTTAAAGAAGGTGGGGGTTATAAGTAATCCTTGAATTCTTTGCTCTTTGAGAACATTAATAGCTTTTAATTCTTTATCTTTGTCCTCATCAGTAATACAAAGAATAATGTTTAAATTATGTTCATCCGCAATCTCAGTAATACCTTTAATGATCTCCCCAAAAAACAAATTATTTATATCAGGGATTATGACGCCAATAGTATTAGTTTTACTTGTAGATAGACTTCTAGCTATCGCACTAGGCGTATAATTTAGTTCTTTTATTACCTTTGATACCTTTTCTCTTGTTTCATCTTTTACATAACCTGAATTGTTCAAAACTCTTGATACTGTTGCATGTGATACTTGAGCCTCTTTAGCGATATCATTTATTGTCACTGTCATTTTAGCCCTCCTAATAACCAAAAAAACTCTTACGGTACGATTACACAGAATTCTATATAAATAATTAACATGTTTATAATCCATTTATAACGGATGATAACCTTGCATTTCCAATGTCATAAAAATTTAATTTTCTGAAATATGTTACCGCTTTCACATTTAGTATACTGCAAGGTTATGTAAATTTCAATAGAACTTATTTAGAATTTTACAATTAGGGGCATGAAAATAAATAACAAGCCAATGAAGTTCGTATAATTTATGATATACTTGAAATAATAAAATATCAATGGTATACTGAACACAGTTCATAAAAGAGGTGACAATATGCCCAAAGTTATTGAAAACTTAAGAGAAACTATAATTTTAGGAGCTAAAAACATTCTATTAACTGAAGGCTTTAAAGATTTAAATATAAGAGAGATTGCAAAAAACTGCAATATTGGCACAGGAACTTTTTACAACTATTTTTCAACTAAAGAAGAGCTTGTATCAGAAATCTTTAGGGACGATTGGAACAAAGTGTCTAATTTAGTAGAAGCACTAAAAATTACAGATGAACCTTGCAAAGAAAAATTCAGAAAAATATATACGTCAATTAAGCTTTTTGTAAGCAGCTACATAACAATTTTCTATGAAATGGCTACGATTAACGGAAACAATAATAGATGCACGGAAGCTAATAGATATGAGGTTCTATACACTAAAATAAGTGAACTTCTAGATATTGAAAAAGCTAAGGGGAATATACTCTCCTCTCTTTCTTCTTATAAACTTGCAGAACTTATTGTTTCTAACTTAATGTATATTAACAACAATAAGTTTATAAGTTTTGATGAGTTATATGACAATTTAAAAATGTAATAGTAAGTTTTTATCTTATATTATAAAATAATATAAGATATTTTTTAATCCTTTTATGAACATTGTTCATAAAAAGGATTAAACTGTAAAAATACTAATCTTGAAATTTAAAATATATAAAAAATGGAGGATGTAAATATGTTGATTTATGCAATTTTTTTTATAACCCTAGCTCTTGTATTTTATACAATAGGTGTTTGGAGTGAAAAACTTCAAGGAACCCTTAAACCTTGGCATTTAGGTTTATTCCTACTCGGCTTAATATGTGATACAACCGGTACAATTCTTATGGAGAATATAGCAAGTAATTCAACTGTGGTAACATCCGTACCTAGTTTACATGGAATTACCGGTGTTATTGCTATAGCCCTAATGCTTGTTCATGCTATATGGGCTGCGGTGGTTCTTATCAAGAAAGATAAAAATATGATATCAAAATTCCATAAATTCAGTATAATAGTTTGGATTTTTTGGTTAATTCCATTTATCTCTGGCGCTATGGCACACATGGGATAATTTAAATGTACTCGGCAACAAGTAAAGTCAAAAATGCAATTTAAAAAAAGATAATCTAAAAAACATCAGGAAAATTAATAATTTTCCTGATGTTTTTTAGATTATGTGATAAATTTCTTTTACCTTTATTGGGATTTATAATTTCTTATTTCTCTTCCATAATATTTAAGGTCACCCTTTTGTCCATCAAATACAGCTGCATATATGGTATTATTATCTTTTAGATGTACTTCATATTCTGTTTTACCTTCTATATTTCTTATTGTGAGTACATCTGTTATTTCAGAACCTGGTTGTATTTTCTTTAATATCTCTTCTTTACTTACTATTGGCGCAATTATATTTTCATTATAGGGGTACACTATTTGAAATTCGCTTATTAGACCTTGACGTTCTAAACATATATCTATTTTTTTCATTCCATCATATATCCCATTTATTTCTTCAACATATGAATATTTAATGTTTCTGATTTTAATACTTTTTTCACTATTAGAATTTTCTTCATAATTAATTTTTTTATAATATCTAAATGCACTATTACTGAATTTTGCTACTATTTCCTTTGCCATACTATCTAGCTCTTGCTCCGTAAATCCGTTATTTGCTGTTGGGAAGGTTGTGAAGCTAGTAGCTCTTATCGATACTTCTTTTGTTTTTTTATTAAACTCTACCTTCCAAACTGGCTCATCATTTATTCCATGCCCTGTTGATGACGAACTAGTTATAAATGTATATTTCTCTATATTTCTATCCAAACTATTATCCTCTTGTAAAGATTTATTTTTTATTAATTTTAAAAAAAGTTCGTTGCAATATTTTTTTGCCTCTTCAAAGTTTACTTCATTAAAATCTTTCCCACTTAAATCGCCCCTGTATGCCTTGATAAAACTATATTTTTCCGTATTTAATAGATTCTCTGATTTTTCATAATAATTATTATATATTTTCACTATGTTTTTTTTGATTTCCTTCTGTTTATCAAAATCAAAATCTTTGTATGCAGTTCCTATTATACTTTTGCATTCCTTTATTAAGTCATCGTTATAAGAATATAAACTTTCTAAGTATTTTTTTTCTTGTGGACTTATTAACTCATCTGATAATATATTTTTAATTACCTCATTTGCATCAGACTGTAAAAATGTCAAATAATCATACATATACGGTCCCTTACTAAAATGTCCTGCATTCATATTTGATCTATAAAAATTAAATACAATTTCACTATTTATAAACTCTTCTTCTTTATTGTAATTATCTATTTTCAAGGTTTGTGATATTTGGTCATTAAAATTTTCTAACTCCGTTCCAAAATCCCGAAAATCATAAAACATTCTATTTTTCAAGTCCTCTGAATAATTAGCCAACGGTTTAATGTAGCTCATAGAAGTAAAAACTATTATAATACATAAAACATTAATAATTCTCTTTTTACTTGAATCTTTAATTTTTATATTAATCCCCCCTTTTATCAGTATAATCTATCATAATTCCAATACCTTAATATTTTTTAGTTAATTTATTCAACATATAGATATTACTTACATTATATCGTATGCAACTCTTAAAGGCGAACGTTAACATGAATATTTCTTCTAATAGGTTATTTAAGACTATTTTAGACTATTAATATAATAATCTAAATAAACTTTGACTTGTAAATCTCAGGCTTTTATTCTATATCTTACAAGCATAATTTATATAGTATAATATTATGTGAAACTGCATGTTTTGGTTTCAACTTGTTTTATTATTTTAGGAGGGTGAAGAATGTAAAGATAATGATAGTTGAAGATGATAAAGCGCTGTGTACTAATATGAATGAAATGTTGATAAAGTGGGGGTTTCACAGTGAGGCTGTGGATAACTTTGAGAACATAACTACAGAGTTTGCTCGCAAAGTTTAATTATTATGGATGTAAACCTACCTTACTTTGATGGATTTTATTGGTGTAATAAAATTAGAGGATTATCAGTTCCTATAGCCTGGTAGCAGTTACTACTTTAAGGTTCAACTTATGAAAGACATAGTTAATCTTAAAAATGTTGAAATGGGAGAAAAAGTTCAAGAAGTAAAGTCAGCCCTTGAGGAAATGGATGATTATATAACAAAATGGGTTCATGAAATAAAAATACCATTATGACAATATCACATAAAGGGTTACGACTCAACTTTATAAAAACATGTAGGAAGGCAATTAAACCTGCTACTTTTCTTGGTGTAGCAGGTATGAAGTTATTTAGAGATGAAATATGGGACAATTTAAGATTTCCATTCATTGCTGACCATAAGGCTTTTAAAGCACATGGGTTATATGCTTTCCCACAGAGAAATTATAAATCCATAATAACAAATTTTATATTAAATGTAAATTAACTTGCAAAGTATCTTCGTATATATTATTATATAATTATCACGAAAATGATAGTATACACTTTAATGTAAGATACTAACTAAAAGGAGAGTAACACTATGGAACAAGAAACAGAAGTATACTCAGCACCATTTGAATATACATTATCTATAATAGGCGGTAAATGGAAGATGGTAATAATGTTTTGGTTGTCTAAGCGAAATGTTATGCGTTACGGAGAATTAAAAAAAAGTATTAAAGGTATTACGCATAAAATGTTAAGCGCTCAACTAAAAGAGCTTGAGGCAAACGACATTATAATTCGTAAGGAATACCACCAAGTTCCACCAAAGGTAGAATATTCTTTATCAAAAAAAGGATTATCCCTTATGCCCATTTTGGAACAAATGTGTTCTTGGGGTCATTTACATTTTGAAGATAGCAGTCATAAGTAATTTAGGCTCCCGATTTATTCCAGGCCCTGTTGATGATATATTTAAGTTTTTAAAACTCTGCAACTAATAGCAGGCAAATATTTTTAAAAAAGCTTCTATTATCTAATTTTTTCAAAAAAATATCCTCTATATATGCATTTACAGTAACCTTTGCGCCACAAATAAAGCTTTGAGGTAATATGCATACCGCCTTTCTATATTTAAAGCTTTATTAAATTATGTTAATCATTTTAAGTCTGAATAAATACGCCACCTATTCCACAATATGTTAGTATTTGTTTTTTGACACTAAAATAAGTTCCTACACTTGACGTTATAGGAACTTTTAAAAGGTGATATATGGGGCAATCTAAGCTTTCTATAGGTTAATAATATTAAGATTTGGTACCATAAATATTAGAGCTATAATTAACAATAACTAAAAACAGCCTGCCTTATTTTTATTTATTCTAAATGATTTATTATCAATTGCTCTCTGCACAGCTAGTACACCATCTAGATGATCATATTCATGTTGTATTAGCTCTGCTAATTCTCCGCTAAATTCTATACTACAATCAACCCAATCCAAATCCTTGTAATATACTTTACAAGTTTTATATCTGTATAATTTCACTTCAAGCCCTGGGTAACTCATACAATCATCCCACATTTCAAATTTTTCCTCTTCTATAAATTCAATTCTAGGATTTATAAAAGCAATTGAAGTGTTATCAAAATTTACATAAATTATTCTGTACAGTTCATTTATCTGTGGTGCCGCTATTGCTCTTCCGAATCCATATTTTTCTCTGAAATTAGTCCTTGTATCATGTAAATCTTCAATTATTTGCTTTGCTTTGTCAATTTCATCTTTTGAAACCGCCTTACATACCTCATATAAATTTTCATTCCCTAATAATAATATTTCTCTTATAGCCATAATTTTATCCTCCATTAGTTTTTTATTTAGTTTAATTTTTCAGTTATTTCTATTCTTATAAACTATTTGTTATGACATGACCAATTTATACAATTATACAATTATTACTGTATATTGGATATAAGAAAATATTGAAAAACCAACCATTTCACTTACAATGGTTGATTTTTATTTAAAATTTATTAATATCTTATTAAGCTGTTAGCCCCAATATCCACCATATGGTCTTCTTCTCCTTCTTCTTCCAAATAATTCTTTAATAAACAGTATTCTGATTAAATCCAAATTACCACGTCTTCTGCTGTGGCGGCGTCTTTGTCTCATTTCATCATTATTGCAATCGCTGTCATCATCGTCATCCTTATGATGTTCTTCGTACTTGTCACATACTTCTTTGCACATATAATCCATTTCATCCTTACTAGGGCAATACATTGTGCCATACACGGCCTCCATCATATCACAATAATGCTTAACCATTGGATGTATTCTGATATGAATTTTAGGATATAAATTTTTTAAATCTTCATCCTCTTCCTCAAAATTAGGCATATTCATCATAGGCATATTCATCATAGGCATATTGTTCATCATAGGCATATTCATCATGGGCATACACTGTCCAAAATTTTCACAACCTTTACAACGGTAATCGTACATAAGTACCTCCAAAATAATCATTACGCTTTATATTATTCTGCTTTCGTTATCTTGATACCATTATAGGTAACATAATTTAATGCAGTATATTTACCTTTATTTACAATAAGACTTAGTTTTATCTATTTTACACATCATTATTTACATAGCTTATCAATGTTACTTATTCTCTATATTGGAAAGAAAGTTGGTATGAAAAGTATGGCACATATAATAACACATATCCCTGAAATACTACTTGACCAAAGTATACATTTAATTCCTTTCTTGTTACATTGGTCCTTTTTAAAACACTTGATTCCGACTACAAAAAAAAGTAATGCTGTTATTATTACTAGAATATTCATTGAAAACAATATTTTAAACATTTTAGCCTCCAAAATTTTATATTTTATTACTGTTTATTTTTATTTATTTGTCTGCTTGTTAATAAGTAAACATATTCAATCGGGTTATTTCATGAAAAATGCAAAAGCATCTTTATCAAAACCGTTAGACCTAGTTACAACATTTATATTCCGAATATGATAGATTTTGCCCTTATAATCCTTCGCTTGATTATCGCATATATAGGCATAATCGTAGTTACCTTCCTTTACCCATTTCATGAATATATATGTATGAGTCGGAATACCATTTTTATCACCATTTACATCCGTAGTGAAACAAATATCTCCAGGCTGTAAGTTTTTATAATCCATTTGTTTCTTCCATCCCTTTTCCGTAAATATAGAGATAATTTGCCCTGTATTGCTTGTTGCATTAGGTAGACTAAAATTGTTTCGCCTTAGCACTTCAGCTATAAAATAAACACATGTATTTGCTGAACTACCGTCATTTAATTCTATGGCTGTAGCATAGACATCTTTTCGATTGCCTGTATCCTCTAGAAAATTATATACATTTTTATTTAAAAATTGGTTTCCACCTTGTATATATGGATTAATATTTTTTTGAAACATTATCACTATACTTGTTATCACCAAAACAAATATAATCAACTTTACTTTTCTCATTTGTTATTCCCCCATATTTTTTCTAGTAATTCAACTTCACTTAATTCTATAAATAATTTTACAAGGTACTTTTCATAAAATAATTACAATTATCTCACAAATTTATCAAGAAGATCTTCATCCATTAATATTTTAATATTCCAATAATCTAATTGTAAGATATAGTCCTAAATTTTCCATAAACTAAGTATAAACAAAATATAAACTCCTCTTTTCCAACTAAATTAAAGCACAAGAAAACCCTCGACTAATTAATTAGTCGAGGGACTTATTTTATCCACATTTACTCCTTGAAAGTTCAACTTTATCAACAATTCATTCATATTAGTACACAGTTTTTTGTTCTTATCGTTTTAAGTTATTTATGGTACGGTTCCCCACTTATTATTCTAAACCCTCTATAAACCTGTTCCAGTAGCATCACTCTAAATAATTGATGCGGGAAAGTCATCTTTGAAAAGCACAGTTTATAATTAGCTCTTTCCAAAACGGCCATAGATAAGCCTAATGAACCGCCAATGACAAAAGCTATATTACTCTCTCCCTTTATTCCTAAATCCCTTATGTAATTTGACAACTCCTCTGAGGATAGCATATTTCCCTTTAGTTCTAGAGCAATTGCAAACATATTATCCTTTATATTCTTAAGTATTGCCTCCCCTTCTTTTTCTTTTATTAAAATCTCTTCTTTTTTAGATGCATTATCTGGAGTTTTCTCATCACTTAATTCAACAATGCTCAGTTTACAGTATCTAGATAGTCTTTTTTTATATTCATCTATAGCACTTTTTAGATATTTCTCTTTTATTTTTCCTACACAAATTATAGTTATGTTCATTTTAAATCTCCTTCATCATATATATACGCCATCTGCGCTACTGTCATATTAATGTTGTCATAAATATTTTATACTATTAAATCCCACATTTCAAATTTATGTACATAAAAACAAATAACATGGAGCAATGCCCCATGTTATACACAAAATTTTTATGCTACTACTATATATTCATATCTCTTTTTCCATAAAAATTATATGTTATCCATACCAATGCAGAAATAATTATAATCGATAGTATTACAAAACTCCATTGAAATCCACCACCATACATCAAGTTTTTAGCATCAAAATATTTAAATGGTGTAAGGTATTTAAGACTTTCTAGCTTACTGTTCATATCTACTGCTATAGATATTATAAATGTAATTAATAACACTGATGTCGATATTGATGTAGCCGACTTTGGTTTTTTACATATTGCAGCTATGGCTGTGCCCGTAAACATAAACATAAGTTGTAAAATAAACATTCCAATCATTAAAATTACTATATCTGAACTTACGGCTTCCCCTTTGCTGTATTTTCCTACTATAATGATTGAAATAGCTAATGTGATAATATTAAATATTAAAATATTCATTGTGGCTGCCAATAGTTTTGATGTTATAATCTTATTTCTTGAAATAGGTTTTACCATTAGAAACTCTGCGGTTTTATCTCGTTCTTCCTTTGAAATTATATCAGCTCCAAGCATAGTAGCATGTACCGTCGCCATAAGAACTAAGTATAAAAAGAGCACTCCGTAAAAACCACTGGCTTTTGACAAATCAAAAGTACCCATACCCATAATAGCTTGCATAGATTTTGGCATTTGTGACATTAGCTCATTTATAGATTGACTATCAGATGAAAATGCAACATATTTCCCCATACCACCAGCAATCATAAGTAGTATACCAAAAGCCCATATAATAAGACCTTTTCTATGTGCTTTCATCTCTATATTAAATATATTCATAAATTGACCTCCTTATATTCCTTAATCATTACCTGCTGTACTGCAATATTACTTGTTACACAGCATGAATATCCTTTTTAGCATATACAAAATAACTTGCAGTAATTGCTACAACAATAAATGCTATTTCTACTATAATAAATGGAGTGTCATAACTAGAATTTTTTATAATGTAGCTCGCGCTGAAATACTTAAAGGGAGTAATATAACGCAAAGCACCATCTCCCGACGTAGATGCAATCATACCAATAAAGAAAAATGCAAATACAGTGCCGAGGGAAATAGGTATCACAGATTTAATCTTGGAAGCCACTACAGAAATTATAACCCCTAGAGATAAAAACATAAGCTGAACGAAAAACAATGTAATAGAAATCATAAAGAATATTTTGTAACTATAGTCTACAGTTTTTACAATGGATGCCATAATGCTAGCAACCACTAAATAGGTAGCATTAGTAATTACTAAGCATGTTACTGCAGCTATTAGTTTTGATGTCATAATCTTGCTGCGGGTAACAGGCTTCGTTAAAAGGAAATCTACTGTTTTTCCACTTGTTTCCTTTGATATAATTGAAGTTCCTAAATTCATAGCTTGAATTGCTCCGCAAAGTGTTATATATAAAAATATATAAGCGTAAAATCCTAAGATGGAAGACATACTATCTACAGAAAGGCCCAATGCTTTTCTTACTGGCTCTGGAAACCCTTCCATTAATTTTCTAAATGTTTCAACTTCCTTTGAGAACGCAGGAAACATTGAAAAGAAAAGTACAACAAAAGCAATTAAAGAACACGTCCATATAATAGTTGATTTTCTATAAGCCTTAAGTTCATGTAGAAACATATTCATAGCTCTTAGTCCTCCTTTTCATAGTAATGCATAAATATTTCTTCAAGATCTGGCTCTTCAATCCAAAGATTAGTAATTTCTATTTCAGAAATCTTTTTCATAATAAAATTAATATTGCCCCTAAATAAAAAGCTTATTATGTTACCATTTACATCTAAATTAGTGGCTCCGTCAATTTTGAAATAATTATCATCTATTTTTGATTTCACTTCAATTTTAAATTTTTTATGATTATTTTCTTGTAATGTACTAATCTTTTCAACCTTTATTATTTTCCCCTCTTTAATAATTGCAACGCGATTACACAGCCTCTGAACTTCTCCCAAAATATGAGAAGATAATAAAATTGTTGCACCCTTCTTATTCTCTTCCTCTAGGAGTTCAAAGAACTTTTGTTGCATAAGTGGGTCAAGGCCACTAGTAGGTTCATCAAGTATAATAAGTTTAGGTTCGTGTAGCAGTCCTTGGACAATACCAACTTTCTTTTTATTACCAAAGGATAAATCATCAATTTTTTTATTTAGGTCAAGCTCCATTATCTCAGCGAGTTCCACAATTCTTGTGCTACAATCTTTCTTATAAAAACTAGCTGAGTACTTTAGTAGATCAATAACCTTCATATTGTCATAATAAAAAACCTCCGATGGTAGATATCCTATTTCTTTTTTTATCTCTGGTCCAAATTCCACGCAGTCCTTACCAAAAATTGTAGCACTGCCAGACGTCGGATAAATGAGAGATAATAGTGTTCTTATTAGTGTTGATTTGCCGGCACCATTAGGTCCAATAAAACCAAAAATTTCTCCCTGCTCAACATTAAAACTTACATCTATAATTCCTCTTGCCTTTCCGTAACTTTTAGTCAAATTCTTGATTTCAATAACATTCATTTTTAAATCCTCCCTGTAATCTTTTGTGTACATATTAATTTTTTTTCAGACGCTTTAATGCTATTTATAAAACCATTTTTTAAATATATCCATATAAATATCCATTTCAGCAAAGGTTTTTTCATAATTAATTTGCTTAGATTCTGATGTTTTTGCCTTTTTTAATTCACTTGTACCAAGCCCCTCAAGTGTCCACATTATAATATTTATAGACCTGCTTACATCAACTCCATCACGAAATTTTGATACATCTATATTATTAAATACTTTACTGTAATTACTATCAGTAAGCTTTTTCTTTCTTTCTCCTATTTCATTTTTTATCTCAATACATTCTTCACCTATTACTACTTCAAAAAATTTAAAAATTCCAGGATATTTATTAACTAACTCCAATTTATATGATGATATTTGGCGTAATTTTCCGAAAAAATCTTTTTCCTCCAAATCAACCTTTTTAAAAAATTCATCCATGCAAAGTTCTAGTGAATAATCAAAAGTAAATAAAAAAAGATTTTTCTTGTTTTTGAAGTAGTGAAATAAAATTCCTTTTGATATCCCTGCTTCTTTAACAATCTCATTTGTAGATGCTTTCTCAAAACCTTTATCTGCAAATTCTCTAATGGCTGCCTCTAATATTCTTTCTTGTTTTTCTGAATTTATGTTTAGGAATTTTGAAAACATGATATTCACCTTATTCCCTAGTTTATTATTACTTATACTTTATCACCATTGACCATTTTGGTCAATATGTTTTGTACCCACCTTAAAATAGCTTCCCAAAAAAAATAAAACCTCACACAAAATGTGCAAAGTTTTATTTAGTTTAATTTATTTCTTACTTTGAGCTCAGTTGTAAAACAAGAAGTAAAAATTTTATATTTATTGATTAAATTATTTCCCGCAACATTTCTTATATTTTTTTCCACTTCCACAGCTACATGCATCGTTTCTTCCTACTTTATCAGTATTAACTACGGTTTTGGAATCTCTATAATCCCTTTGAATTTCTTTTCTTTTTTCTTTAGAGAAAATCCCTTCCCATTGAGGAAGCTCATAAAGATAATCCGCTTTTGCGTCTAGCATGTTGAAATAAAGTTTTTCAAAGTCTATTTTAAAATTTATTTCTGTTAAAGGTTCAGTTTCTTCTAGTTGTATAGGTTCTAAAAGACTATCGTTTATTCCATCAGTAAATCCCATAAAATATATGTTGGATACATCAAAGTATTTAGCAAGGTCTTCTATGCTTCCCTTAATTTCATCTTTATGGTTTGATAATAACTTAGTATAAATACGTTTTTCAACTTCTCCATATTCTTGCCAAAATGCAGGTTCTCCTCTACGTTTAACATAATCAACCACCATATCTGTCCACTCTTTATATAAACTCATCCTATATTCTCCTTCGAATCATAATATATTTTGTTATATTCCATTATTATAATAAAGATTTCATTAGTTTTCAACATATATGTTTAAAACTCTTAAATTAAATGCATTTTTGTAGCCAACCTTCTATTTTTTAATTGGTATTATTTCCGCTTTACTAAAAGGTTTGGATATATCAAAGTTTCCACCTAGAGTATCAATATCTTTATTTTGCAATGTAATTTTCACTTTCTCTACAGAGGGCAATTGAGCTAAAGAAGCTGCTATCCCTTGTAGGCAGCTTTTTTCTTTTGCCTCTGGCATATCTATTTTAGCTTCCTTACTTAAATTAACATAAGCAATATTATCTTTAATAGAAAAACTTAATATCCTAGTTTCTTTAGAAAGTATTGGTTTTAGCTCACTTTTTAAGGTAGGTCCTTTTATAAGTTCTTGCATAATTGTTTCTCCAATAAGCTCTTCTTTATTAATAAGTCTCATATCTTTAACCACTTGTGCATTGGCACCATCTTTTGTCCCATCAAAATAAATACCGAATTGGATAAAGCCATCTTTTTCTAGTGGTAGCTTTAGATTCTCAAGCTTTTCTTTATTGGTCACGCTTTTCTGATCTTTTTTTTCACAACCAAAAAATGCCACTGTTGAAATAACTAGCACAGAACATAATAATATTTTCAGTATTTTTTTCATATTTGACATCTCCTCTAAAAATCAATTACATCACTTGGCATATCTCTTCTAGCTAAATTTAAAGAGATATCCTTACCTATTTCAATATAATTCTCTTTAAGTATATTAACCACTGTTTGATAGGCTAAATCAGGATAATTATTAGTTTTACTCAAATGTCCTAAAATAATATGTTTTTGTTTATCATTCATTATTTCTACTATAGCTTGACCACATGCTTCATTGGATAAGTGTCCCACATCACTTAGTATTCTTCTTTTTAAGGGATATGGATAAGGACCAAACTTTACCATTTCTACATCGTGATTACTCTCGAGTAGAATTACATCTGCATCTTTTATTATAGTCTTTACCTCTTCAGAAAAATAGCCTAAATCTGTAGCTATACATGCCTTCTTGTTTCCACTGTATAAAGCATATCCTATAGGTGCTACAGCATCATGTGATATATTATAATTTATTATATGCATGTCCTTTATATCCACAGAATTATTATTAATAATTCTTATGTTGTTTTCTTTTATATTCCCTATTTTAATTTTCATAGCTTTCCAAGTATTCTCATTTGCATATATTGGTATGTCATATCTTCTAGAAATAATTCCTGCACCCTTTATGTGGTCAGAATGTTCATGGGTAATAAAAATACCATCAATATCATTAGGATTCTGATTTATATGTTTAAGCGCGCTTTCAATACTTTTTCCTGGCATACCAGCATCCACTAAAATCTTTGCATTTTGTGACGCTACAAATATACTATTTCCACTACTTCCACTATATAATGGACAAAAAATCATAATTGTCTCCTTTAATTTTAAATTGTTATATGGTAACTCTTCGTATATCTGCCCCTATACTCCTAAATTTCTCTTCAATGTTTGGATATCCTCTATCAATGTGCTCTATGCCTAAAATTTCCGTAGTACCTTCTGCTATAAGCCCTGCTATAACTAGAGCAGCTCCTGCTCTTAAATCTGATGCTATTACCACTGCTCCTGTAA
The DNA here is from genome assembly GCA_047624165.1 of Clostridium sp. Taxonomy (GTDB): domain Bacteria; phylum Bacillota; class Clostridia; order Clostridiales; family Clostridiaceae; genus Clostridium_AD. The sequence goes on from JBLHPD010000037.1 coordinate 21,201, forward strand.
GTTTCTCTATTCCTTCCACTGTAGCAACACTTCCTGCAACTTTTATGTTAGCTCCCATTTTTTTTAATTCATCAACATGTTTAAATCTTGATTCCCAGATACTTTCATTTATTATGCTTCTACCCTCTGAAATACATAACAATGTGTTCATTGGCTGCTGAACATCCGTTGGAAAACCTGGATAAGGCAGAGTCTTAATATTTACAGCCTTGAGTCTTCCTTCTGCTTTAACAGTAATACTATCTCCACCTTCATATACTTCTGCTCCCATTTCCATAAGCTTTGCAGAAATTGATTCAAGATGTTTTGGAATAACATTATTTATAGTTACTTCCCCGCCACAAGCAGCAGCTGCTATCATAAATGTACCTGCTTCAATTTGATCTGGAATTACACTATAGGTACATCCTGTTAATTCTTCCACACCTATAATTCTTATAACATCTGTACCTGCACCTTTAATATTAGCTCCCATTGAGTTTAAGAAATTAGCTACGTCAACAACATGTGGTTCCTTTGCAGAATTTTCTAAAATAGTTGTACCCTCTGCAAGTGTTGCAGCTGCCATTACGTTTATTGTTGCACCTACACTAACTACATCAAAATATATACTAGTCCCAATTAATCTATCAGCCTGAACATTTACAGCACCATTCTCAATAGTTACCGTCGCTCCAAGTGCCTCAAAGCCTTTTATATGTTGATCTATTGGTCTAGCCCCTATTGGGCACCCCCCTGGAAGTGCCACTCTAGCCTTTTTAAACCTAGCTAAAAGTGCGCCAATCAAATAATAGGACGCTCTCATTTTTCTTACATCTTCTGTATTAGCATCTATGCTATTTATATTTGTACTATCTATTGAAACTGAATTTTTTTCCCTTTTAATTTCACAACCTAAATTCTCTAATATTCTTTCAATACAATTTACATCTTCTATATTAGGAATATTTTCTATTATACATTTGCCCTTACTTGCTATTATTGCTACTGGTAAAATTGCTACCGCTGCATTTTTCGCACCACTTATTTCCACTTGACCAAGTATACGCTTTCCTCCGTTGATTACCAATTTATCCATATTTGTATCATCCTCACTATGCATTATATATTGTGTTACTTTTATTTTTATATTCAAATTTAATTATACCATACCTGTATTCTATACTAACATTTTTTCTAACATTTATTTTGAAAATATGAAATAATTTTATTTTATTAAATGCGATATTTCCTATAACCCTACTATTTTTCCCCATAATAATGCAAAAATCACCCGTGTTCCCACAGGTGATTTTTATACTCTTATATTGTCTTAAAACTTCCACAGTCTGTACATTCTTGTGTTTTGGCAACACTTTCATGTTTTATAACGTCGATTTTGTTTAAAGTACAGTAATTATCATCAGTACAATGGTGTTTACACTCAGTCACTGAACATCCTATACTATCATTATGTTTCATAATAAAAGCACCTCCCTTAATTAATTACAAAATTATTATTAGCGTTATTAGAATTAATTATGCAAAAATAAAGAAAGGTGTTTATTAATTTACCTACATTTTTTATTTTTGATAATCTTTTTTTAAATCCATATACATAAATTTACATAAAAAGTACAAAACTCAAAAATTATGTTATAATAAGTTATAATTTAGTCAAAATAATGTTAACCAATCTTGGTTATTAATTTCGCTTGGAGGAAAAATATGAAGTATTTTTTAGTTGCGCTATTTGATGAGCTATCTAATCCTATAATCCAAAATATTCAAAAAGATATTTGTACAAAATATAAACTATACAAGAGCTCTCCTATTATTTATATACCTATAACCGCTATAACGAACCCCGATTTAGAAAAATTAGATGTAGTTATTTCTAAAATTATAGTTCCTTATAAAAAATTCAAGGTGGGTATACATAATAGTATTAGTTTAAGTGAAAATTTTAGTCAAGTTAATCTTAAAGTTGAGGATAAAGGATATATTTATCGTATAGCTAGAAATATTATAGACACTTTGGACTTACATGGTTTTAACGTTAAGAATGATGATGTTAGTATTGATTTGCATATTCTACTTGCAAATGCCAATCACATAATTAAAAAGTCTTGTAACGGAGGCACAATTGCTATTGATGATACAATAAACAAAGATGAATTTTTTAAGTTTGCAAAGGTTTCTAGACTTGAGTTATGGAAGCAGATTAGCACTAAAAAAGAAATTGTAGTTAAAACTTATGCTTTAAGAGATTACTAAAAACATAAAGTTACATTTTATGCCTGAGGAGGAGAATAAAAATGATCTACTACCTGGTTGGTTTATTTGATAAAGCTTCATATAAACATATGGAATCTATGCAAAAGGCACTCTGTAAAAAGTATAACCTATACTCAGATGATAATTTACCTATGCTTCATGTGACTTTAGAAACAATAACTGACCCCAATCTTCATGATTTAGATATTTCTTTAGAAAATATTCTTAAAGATTACACTAAATTTGAATTTGAATTAAATGGTGTAATATGTTTTGACCCTCCCTATAAATCTGTAAACTTAAACATTAAAAATAAAGGTACTGTGTATGAATTATCTAAAAACATAAATTCTATTTTAAACGCGCAAGGTTTTAAGGTTCGCGAACATATTGAAAATTGGAATTTGCATATTTCACTGGCTAATACAAACTTTTCTAATAGAGAGTGGTCTGATAGTGAATATATATCCGCTTGTAGTTTAGCTAATGATGAAAATTTCTCAGAAACTATTAAGGTTACTGCTGTAGAGCTTTGGAAACCTATAAACGATAATAATGAAATGGTGGTTAAAAGATATGAATTTACAAAAATTATTCCAGATGCAAAATGATTTAGACAATAGAATTCTAACAGAACATAACCTTTACGGAATACCCTTATTACAAAAGAAAATACTGTCCCTCCAAGTGGAACTCGGAGAACTGGCAAATGAAACTCGTTGTTTTAAATTTTGGAGTATAAAACTCCCTTCAACTAAAGATGTAATTCTAGAGGAGTATGTTGATTGTCTTCACTTTATTCTAAGCATAGGACTTGAAAAAAACTTTGAAGATATTGCTTTAAATACTAAATATATTACATGCGAATTATCGCAGCAGTTTTTAAATTTATATGTAAATATTTCAGATTTTATAATTTGTTCTTCAATAGACAATTATTTCAACATTTTTCAGAACTTTTTAAGTCTAGGTGAAAATTTAGGATTTTCCAAAGAAGATATTGAAAATGCATATTTATATAAAAACAACATAAATCATGAAAGACAAGATAATGGATATTAAATAACCACCTAAAGATAAGATAAATATTTTTTTTAAATATTACAATACATTCTGGGTAAACTAATCTAGAGGAGTGTGATTGTAATTGGGTTTAGTATTTTCTATAATTGCAGGCATATGTATGAGTCTTCAAGGTGTTTTTAATACAAGAGTAAGTGAAAAAATCGGACTTTGGGAAACTAATGTTTTCGTTCAAGGAACCGGGTTAATTTTAACCTTAATAATACTTTTTATAGCTGGTAATGGTAATTTAAAAGCTATAAAAGAAGTTAATAAATTATATTTACTAGGGGGAGTCTTAGGTGCTATAATTATATTTTCTGTTATGTTAGGTATATCAAACATGGGACCAACCTGTTCCATTGCAATTATACTGGTTGCTCAACTTCTCGCTGCCGGCGTAATCGATAGATTTGGAATGTTTGGCGCACAGCAAATTAAATTTGCATTATCTAAGTTTATAGGTATTGGTATAATGATTGTAGGTATAATAGTATTTAAATGGAAAGGGTAATAAGCTCTTTCCTATTTTTTCGAAATTAAATATTATTTTTTTATCTTACCTATTGAAATTACTTATATATATCTCCATAATTATAAATGGAGTACATTAATATTTAAATTCAACTACTATTTATATATTGAACATACAAGGAGGACCATTTATGGATTTCAAGCAAATCGAAGCCTTCATTAGTGTAGCCAGATTTAGAAGTTTCTCTAAGGCAGCTAATACAATTTTTTTATCCCAACCTACAATAAGCTCTCATATAGCTAGCTTAGAACGAGAATTAAATGTTCAACTTTTTGACAGAACTTCTAAAGAAGTTTACTTAACTCCTGCTGGAGGATCTTTTTTAGAATATGCAATTAATATAATAAATACTCGTAATAATGCCATTTTTAACCTTTCTAATTTTAATACTACAATATCCGGAAAATTAAATTTATCAGCTAGCACCACCCCATGTAATTCATTGGTGCCAGGTCTTATAAAAAAATTCAGTAAGGCTTACCCAGATGTTCGTTTTAACATCACGGAACAAAGTTCTGGAGATATAATAAAAGATATTTTAGATCTTCACTGTGAAATTGCTATAGTTGGAACCACAATTAAAAACGCAAAGATTAAAAGTTATAAACTTATGGAAGATAATCTTGTTTTAATCTCTAGTACCGCCCTTAATATCCCCGATGAAGTAACTCTGGAAGATTTACTTAAATACAAGTTTATACTTCGGGGTAAAAATTCAGCTACTAGAAGTACACTTGATATTGCACTTGAATCAAATGGTATAAACCCTAGTTTGTTAAACGTATTTTGTGAAGTGAATACTTTGGACAACCTTCTTCAATTTGTAAAGCTAGGTACAGGCGTATCTATTATTTCAGAAAAAATATCTTTTGATTATATTGATAGTAGTAAAATAAAGATAAGTAGAATTAAAGATTTGCTCTTAAAAAGAAATCTATATTTAATTATTAACTCAAAACGTACCTTGACTCCCATTGCTAATGCTTTCTTTAGTATGTGTAAAGAGATGTTTTCACTTAAAGAATGTGAAGAACAAGAAATTTAAATTTTATAATCTGAACCCTTAATGATGTTAAGAAAAGCATATATTACAAAATTCATTTTCATGTGTTTTGTAATATATGCTTTTTTGTTAACATATTTTGAGAATTTGCATATACTATAATAATGTAACAATTCATTAGGAGGCACTCATGTTTTCCTTCAAAAATAAGATAGACCCTACCTTAAGGCACTCTTTGTTAAGTAGCCTATATGAAAACTATAGGGTAATAATATACTGCAAATCCCTTGATAATAAAACCGTTAATAAAATCAAATCCTTAAAATGCGAAATCATACGGCATATTCCTGGGGTAAAATGTATTTGTGCTATTTTAACTGCAACTGTTATAGAGAGATTACTAGAATATCCACAGGTAGCATACATAACTTTTGATTCCTATGCACATTTATGTGGCAATAGTGTACTCTCGTCCAACGGCGTATCATTTCAAAGCAACTATACCCTTACTGGAAAGGGCATTGGTATTGGAATAGTTGATAGCGGTGTGTATCCGCATTGTGACCTATTGAAGCCTAGCACTAGAATTAAAAAGTTTGTAGATGTTATTAATAATTCAAACTATCCTTATGATGATAATGGCCATGGAACCTTTATCAGTGGATTAATTTGTGGTAGCGGTTATGGGTCAAAGGGCATGTACAAAGGAGTTGCAAAAGATAGCCATATATATATGATTAAAGCTTTTAATAAACTAGGTAAGGGTTTTATATCGGATATTTTATTTTCATTAGAAACTTTAATTAACGATAGTAATGATTTCAATATTAAAATCATTTGTCTGCCCTTTGAAATTCTAGAAACTAATGAATTTGTGCTTTCACTATTTTCCAAGCTTTTTGACCTTGCAATATCAAAGGGCCTCGTGGTAATCGTTCCTAGCGGAAGTAATAAGAATATTAAAAGTTCTGTGCGAGGCATAGCTACACTTAGTAATTGTATAACCGTAGGTGGGTATGATAGTACAGGTATTCCAAAAATATATGAATATTCGTCTTCCGGTCCTTGCCAGAAACTTGATAAACCAAATTTAATTGCTGCCTGTGTTGATATATGTTCATTGATAACAGACACACAATTCGTATCAGAAAAAAATGGTGTGAAACTGTATCCCCCTCTTATCAATAATCTATATACGACCTACACTGGAACTTCTTGCTCTGCAGCTTTTATAAGTGGGATATGTGCTCTCCTCTATGAGAACAATAAAGATTTATGCTTCAAAGATACATTGGCATTATTAAAGGTATCTTCAAGCTTAATAAATTTCCCAAAATATATGCAAGGTGCAGGAATTTTAAATTTAGAAAAATTATTACCATAATCCTTTGCCTAAGATTACTAAATAAATATTTTTACATTAGGTAATAATATATACAGTAAAAAGCTTTAGGTGTATAATACCAATATCGTTTAATATTTATAATTAGTTAAAAACGATTATCAACATTAAACAATGGTATACAATATTATAAATTGATGTTTCTAAGGGGCTATTCATTGTTTTATGTCCCCTGAGAAATACTAGGAGGATTATTATGATAAGCGAAAGATTATTCAATGAACTAAACAAACAAATAAACTTTGAATTTTATTCTGCACATCTTTATTTAGCTATGGCAGCTTATTGCGCCGCAGAAGATTTTGATGGATTTTCTAACTTCTTTAAAGTTCAAGCTGAGGAAGAAAAATTCCATGCAATGAAATTTTATAATTACGTAAATGAAATGAACGGAAGAATAACACTAGAAGGAATGCCTAACCCTGAAAATGAGTACAGATCACTTCTTGATGTTTTCAAAGTAGCTTATGCTCATGAAAAAATTGTAACTAGTAAAATTTATAACCTTACCGACATTGCTACTGAAGAGAAAGAACATGCTACTATAAGCTTACTTAAGTGGTTTATTGATGAGCAAGTGGAGGAAGAGGCTAATTTCAGTGCTCTTACAAAGAGACTTGGAAGAATCAATGATGATCCTACAAGCCTTTATATGTTAGACAGCGAACTGGCAACAAGAGTTTTTGTTCCACCTGTTACTACTAAATAAAACTTATAAGCTTATAAATTTATATAGACTATCTTTTTTAAATACTTTAGGCACATATCAATATTGATATGTGCCTAAATAGTTATGATTACTTTTATTTTTTCACCTTATGGACATTCAAATAACCAACAAGTCAGTATACGAGTCTATAATGCGTCACACTTTGTAGTCAGAATCTTACTATAAATTTTTTATAAGTGTAAGTAAATCACTATATATACCATAAGCAGTTTGCTGAATTTCAGGATTTTTTTCTACTATTTGTACTTCTCCCATTAAACCAGTTGTTATG
>JBLHPD010000038.1:0-27530 GCA_047624165.1 Clostridium sp.
CCAATCAAATTATATTATTAATCTCTCTGGTAGTATATTCGACATCGTATAGTCAATATCCTTTTTGACAATATAAGGGTTTTATTGATTTACAATGGCTGAGTAGTAACTTAATTTGTTATATAATTATATATAAAAAAATAATCCCAGCAAAATTTCTTGCTGAAATTATTTATATTTATCATAATTATTCTATATTAAAATTAAAATAATTGGCTGGGGTGGAAGGATTCGAACCTGCGAATGCCAGAGTCAGAGTCTAGTGCCTTACCACTTGGCTACACCCCAATAAAAAAATAAATTGTGACTCCTAGGTAAATTAAACCCTTGAGTCTATAAAACGTTTTTTACATCTTTCTGTAGTCTACTATAACATAGATGCACCAACTTTTGCAAGCATATTTCCATCCTTCAAAGCTAGTTGATCTTTTTTCGCATCTTAAAAGTCCATAATCTATAAATTTATCTTATATCCCCTACTCCAATAAAATGTCTTTTTTTATAGCTTTAAATACAAGTTTTCCTGCTTTAATAGGCCTTTCTAATATAAATAAGTGTCCATAATACTTTAGTGAAATAAAGGTTCTCTTTTTAAAACAATTAATGGTTTTAACAACTTCTGCTTCACTGAAAAAAAATCATTTTCTCCTAGAAGTGCGATAATATTCTTGTTATTTTCTAGCATTATTTCATCTTTAGAAATTTCATTCATGCTGTCACACTGCAAAAAATCAGAGTAGCAAGAACTAGATAAAACAGATATCCAATTTGGATTTAAACAATTAATATACCAAGGCGTCCTAATTGTGCAATTCTTCTCCAATAATGAAATAATAGGTTATACTAACAGGTACCTATTTAATATAAATAAAAACATCCAATACTATAAATTGGATGTTTTTATTTTAATGATCTTATTTTTACTTCGCATTCATTTTCGACATTGAATGGTGTTTGATAAATTCTTATACTAATAATTCTTTTAGCTTATCACCTTTAATTTCATCAGGACTCCAAGCAATTACAGCAAATTTACCATTTGCATGTGAATCAACCTTGTTAATCCATTCAATTTCGTTGCTTGCCTTTGCAGACAGCAATTTATTGGTTGTACCTGTCGCATGTAGTGATGAGTTTATAACCCACCATTTTGTAGCAATCTTTGCACGTACTAAATCTTCTTCAAGGCGCATTGCTTCATATACAGGTGTAGCTTCAGCAAGAGTTACAATAATGACTTCAGTTTCATCAACATTACGGAGCCTTGGCAACAGTTTTTTCACAGATTCCGGAATATCACCTTGTGAGCGCTTAATTTCTAGGTTATAGCTTTGAGTAGAATCAAGTAACAAGAGAGTATGCCCTGTTGGAGCGGTATCTACCACAACAATTTGATCTTCCGCCTTATCTACTATTTGTGCAAAGGCTCTAAACACAGCAATCTCCTGTGTGCATGGAGAGCGTAGGTCCTCTTCAACATAATCAATATCCTCATCAGTCATGGTTTCTCTAGCCTTAGAAAGCACTTCTTTCTTATATTTTTCTAGCTCAGCCTGCTCATCAATGTGACTCATTGTTATATTACTACTTTCATTAATGATATATTTAAGATGAGCCGCAGGATCAGTTGTGGTAAGGTGTACCTTCTTGCCCTTTGCAGATAATCCTAGTGCAATAGCAGCTGCAATGGTAGTTTTACCTACTCCGCCCTTGCCCATAGTGAAGATTACCTTTTTATTGCTTTTGTATAAGTCCTCAATGATATCTTTAAGCTGAGGAATGGTTTCTGATTTTATCTTTTCACTGCATGCATTATAATTATCTTTGGTAAGCAGTGCCCTCACATTTTCCATCCCTGTTATATTGTATGCTCTTAATGGTACCATGTAGGTTGTAATTCCCTGTAACCCCTGGGGCATTTCCTTGAGTGATTTTTGTTGTTTTCTATACAGACTTTCGGATACGTTATCATCATAAGAGCTCATCACACCATTTATAATCATGGTTTGATTGTTTACTCCGATATCTGAAAGTTCTTTTGATGCTCTTTCTGCTTCTTTGAGAGGTGTCATTTCAGGCCGAGAAATAAGCATAAGTGTTGTTAATTCCCCATTCCCTAAGGTTTCTACTGCCTTTTTATAGATTTCTCTTTTACTCTCCAGACCAGAAAGCTGACCTAAGCAGGATGCACCATGTGTGTTTTCACTAATAAAATTACTCCACGCTGATGGTAACTGAAGCATTCTTAGTGTATGACCAGTAGGCGCAGTATCAAATATAATATGGTCGTATCCTTCCTGAACCACTTCATCTGTAATGAATTTTGAAAATTCATTGAAGGCTGCAATCTCAACTGTACATGATCCAGAAAGCTGTTCTTCCATATTATTAAGCACAGCATCAGGTAGTTTGCCACGGTAAGGAGAAATGACACTCTCTCTGTGTTCTGCAGCTGCCTTTATTGGATCTAGATTAGCAACAACAAGATTTGGCACCTCCTTGATTGGTATACCCTTATTTGTAAGTTCAGTATTAAAAACATCCTGAAGATTTGATGCAGGATCAGTACTTATAAGAAGTACTTTTTTTCCTCTATCAGCAAGGTTAACAGCTGTTGCACAGGCTGTTGAAGTCTTGCCTACGCCGCCTTTGCCTGTATAAAATAAATATTTTGTAAGCTTAATATTCTGTGGATTAAAAATTTCCAATTTTAATTACCTCCTGTTTTATTATCTATTAATTTTAAATACCAAACCACTCCATAAAGGATTGGTTTGGTATTTAAGTAATTCTCTTGGATTACAGTACTAGCAGCAGTTTCCGCCTGAGCAACCACATCCGCCTGATTTAGGAGCCACTTTTATTTTAAAGCTCTTAGGTTTTTCGCCTAAGAAGCTCATTGGAACATTTAGAAGTTTTACTAATTCTTCATTTGTTGGATATTTACTTGTTAACACGATTTCACCATCTAAAACAGTAATTGGCAACTCATCGACGCCTTTTCCGTTTATAAAATTATTTACTACTTTGTTTGTTACAAACTCTTGTGGTGAACTTGAGAGATTAAACCTATCCACCTCAACACCATTCCTCTTTAGTGAACTAAGGACAGTTGAAATCCTTAAAAGCTCAGGGTCAACACCTACTCCACAAAGACCTGTAGAGCAACACATTGCAGTTTCAAATATTTGCATTTTTTTCATTAATAATCTCTCCAATCATTTTTTATTACTTTAATACTTTTAGCATTTTTAATATTTTTAATACTTTTAATACACGTAATTATCATTTATTAAGAGCTTCTCGTTGTGGAAACCAATTTGTAGTATTATTTACTATTTTTACAAGAATCAGCATTACTGGCACTTCAGTTAATACCCCTACAACTGTAGCAAGAGCTGCTGGTGAGTCCATACCGAACAGTGCAATGGCAACGGCAACTGATAGTTCAAAAAAGTTTGATGCTCCAATCATTGCAGCGGGTGCAGCAATATCATGTGGGAGCTTTACCTTTTTAGCTGCTAAATATGCAATAAAGAAAATCAAAAATGTTTGAATAGTTAATGGTACGGCAATCAGTAAAATATGCAGTGGATTGTTTATTATAGTTTCTCCTTGGAATGAAAATAACAATACCAACATAAGTAATAAGCCAACAGTAGTTAAATTATCAAATTTTTTGAGGAAAGTATTTTCAAAATACTCGAGTCCTCTTTTCTTTGTTACCGTAATTCTAGTTAGTATTCCACCAGCCAAAGGAATAACAACAAATAAAACTACTGATAAAATCAGTGTGTTCCAAGGAACAGTTATGTTGCTGACCCCTAAAAGAAATTTCACGATGGGGATAAATGCAACCAATATAATTAAATCATTGGTAGCTACTTGCACAACTGTATATGCAGGATTACCTTTGGTAAGTGTACTCCACACAAATACCATAGCAGTACAAGGAGCTGCTCCTAGCAAAATAGTTCCTGCTAGATATTGAGTTGCAAGCTCCGGTGCGATAAATGATTTGAATATTACAAAAAAGAAAAATGATGATATTGCATACATTGTAAATGGCTTTATAAGCCAATTTGTTATCCATGTTATATACAAACCCTTAGGTTCTTTTCTAACATTCTTAATGCTCTGGAAGTCTACTTTCATCATCATTGGATAAATCATTACCCAAATAAGTATAGCTGTAGGTATGGAAACCTTCGCATACTCAAATTGATTTAAAAATTCAGGAATTCCTGGAATAAACTTGCCAATAAGCACGCCTACAACCATACAAATCGCTACCCAAACCGTTAAGTACCTCGCGAAGAATTCAATCTGAGGTGTTTTTACTTCACTCATAATTAATCACTCCTAATTTCTTAATAATTTTATATTTACTATACCGCCACTTTCTAAAATACTTTTCTCAGCTTCAATGTTTTCGCAATTTATATTGTTTTCTTTGAAATATACTAACTTCTTACTATCATGTGAACACTTGTCTATTTTATTCATTTCATTTTCTAGTATTTCCTTAATAAATCCATAATTACTTATAGTTTCGTTATTTATTGTATAATATACAAACTGAGCCTTTTTATAGCTTTTGATAATCTTTGCAGAATTTAGCCTTGTAAGATGCCTTGAAACATTTGATTGATTTAATTCTAAAATACTTTCAATTTCACAAACACAAAGTTCTCCATCTTTTAATAGATTTAATATTCTAATTCTGTTTTCATCCCCTAGTACTTTTAAAATTTCAACTATCTCCATAAATTCATGTCCTTTCTGTATTATTAGTTGATAGTTAATAGAAAGATACCACTACCACTCCACTTCTCCACTTAAATCAATTTCATTATTTTCAATTCTTTTCTTTAAATCTTTAATTTTTTCTTCTATTATTTTTGCTGTCTTTATAAATTCTAGGTCAGATTTTCCAGTAGGGTCATCTAATCCCCAATCTTCTTCATGCCTGTGAGCCATTAATGGACAAACTACATTACATCCCATTTTTATTACAATATCAGCTTCTGGTATATCGTCAATTAATTTCGATGTATGAGTTTCATTCATGTCTACTTTATATAAATCCTTTATTATTTTCACCGCATCTTGATTAATTTGAGGCTTAGTTTCAGTACCTGCTGAATAAGATTCAAACACCTCTTGCCCAAACATCTTTCCCAGTGCTTCTGCCATCTGTGATCTACAAGAATTGTGAACACATATAAATGCTACCTTTGGTTTCATAAAATAATCCTCCCTTTTGTTATATGTAATAGTTTTGCGTTTAAAAGACACTTTGTATATTCTTATATTCATCTATAATCATATTGTAATATTAACTACTTATTTTGTCAACACATTATTAGAATTATATCCCTTTTTTAAGCCTTTAATATTACATCGTTATAAAATTAAAAATATAAAAAAATTGCTGTATACTAAATAAGTACACAGCAATTTTCATTTTAATTTCAATGGTTGATAGTTTTATATCATTCCAAACCTTTCTGAAACATATGTGTTGAAATTGAGGAAAATAAAAATATAGCAGATTTTACATTTCTGTAAATCCTGCTATATAAGCGTTTATGTTTTGGTGACTCCTAGGGGAATTGAACCCCTGATTCCACCGTGAGAGGGTGGTGTCTTAACCTCTTGACCAAGGAGCCTTATAAATTTTTCACTACGAGATATAGTATATCCTTTTATATAGTATAAGTCAAATAGGTATATTAAATAGGTAATCAACCAATCATTATAAATTGAAATTTTACTTTTTATAAAAAATAGGGAATACAGCTCTACTGCAAACCCTATCTACTATTATTATAAATTTTTTTCGTATTGTTCTACCATTCTTTTAACCATTTCTCCACCAACTGAACCACATTGTCTTGATGTCAAATCGCCATTATAGTCGGTAAAGCTTACTCCTAATTGATTTGCAGTTTCCATTTTAAATTTGTTTAATCCTGCTTTTGCTTCTGGTACTAAACTTCTGTATGACATAATATTTGACCTCCTTTAAGTTAATTTATTTTGTTGTAATAATATAATGTACATATTTAATATGTTTTATTACAATGTTTTGATGGTAATCATGGTAAAAAAAGTATTGTTATATACTTTTCAATATAATGTAAATATCACCACTAACTTTTACCCTATTCTCACATACCCACTGTTCATCAAAACTCAACTTAAATACTTTTGAAAAGGAATAATAAAGATTTATTTTTTGATAGTAAATCTCTAATTCATAAAGATCTTTTAATAGACATTGTGGCTTTGAAATAATTTCTCTTTTTGCTATGAACAACTCATCTACATAGTTTAAAAATGCATTCATCATCTTATCATTTGAAACATCAAAAGGAATTTTTAGGAGTCTCCATTGAATTCTTTCTTCCAATTTGTAATGTCTTAAGTTATCTAACTATAATTTCGTACTCCTCACCGCAATCCTCTATTATTTCTATAAGCAATTCTTAACTCTTTTATAGTCTTTGAAATTCTCACTCTTAAACTCCTTTAATTCCTTTAGTTTTTTTTTACTGCTGCTTCATGTTCCCATAGTGCATTTGACTTAGTATGCTTTGCTATTTCTTGAATTTGAGCAAATTGGCTTTTTACTTTTTTAAAATTCCTTTCTATAGCTCTCTCTTTCATTCTGTTCCCTCCAATATTAAGTAGATGGAACATGAAATAAATAATCAGTCAAAAATATGGCATACATTGACTTGTTATTTATTTTCATGTGACTTATTATTATATTTTCTCACAACTGTTAATTATAATACGTTTTTAAAATTTCTAAAAATAAAACACCCAACTTAATAGTTCTAAGTTAGGTGTTTGACTTAGGAATTTTTTGAATATGGCTTATAATGTTTGTAAAATAATTCTCTTTATTTCATTGAATTTTTCTGATGTAACTATATCCTTAGTTCTCTTTTTAGGTAAATCAACAATTATTTCTTTTTTTATAGTTGCCGGTTTATCTGATAGTACATATATTCTATCTGATAAGAATATTGCTTCTTCAATATCATGGGTTATAAATATTATTGTAGCTTTTAGTTCTTTAATCACATCTAAAAGCCAATAGTGCATCTTCGCCCTAGTAATAGCATCAAGTGCACCAAAAGGCTCATCCAGAAGCATAATATCAGATGATGACATGTATGTTCTAAGTAATGCCGCTCTCTGCTTCATACCTCCTGAAAGCTGAAATGGATATTTATATTCAAAACCCTCAAGCCCAAAGGTTTTAAAGTGGCTTAGTACTTGAGCCCTAGCCTCTTTTTTAGATTTTCCTTTTATAATAAGCGACAATGTAGTATTGTCCACAATATTTTTCCAGGGAAGTAGCAAGTCCTTTTGATGCATATAACTCACTTTTTCGTTGTTACCGTGGCATTCTTGCCCATCGATTATAATATCACCCGCATCTTGGATTAAAAGTCCTGATATAATATTAAAAATTGTACTTTTGCCACTGCCACTTGGTCCGAGTAGACTTATAAATTCATTCTCACTCGCATAAAAAGAAACATCATTTATTATGTTCATGCTTCCAAAGTTTTTTTTGATATTTGATACCCTTAGTTTTTCATTATTATTCTGGTAAGTACTCATTAGTGAATGCCTCACTCGCCTTCATATCTTTTTCTATGAGCTTTTTATCTAAAAGAAATTTGGTGTAATTATTCCAAACTGATTCTTTCATTTCACCCCACCTATTAGCTTCAGCTTTATACTGATCTTTTAAATATTCTTGACTGGCTATGGCAAGAGCTTCATCTGTCTCAGGTGCATTTTCCAATAAAATTCTAGCACTTTCCTCAGGTTTTTCCATACAATATTCATATCCTTTTGTAACAGCTTTTAAAAATTTCTTTGCCAATTCTGGATCCTCTTTTAATTTATTTTCATTAGCTATAATTACTGGAGTATAATAATCTAAATCTGAATTTAATTTACCAATATCAATATAGTCAATAGGGATATTTTTAAGTTTAGCTTCAATTCCCGTCCATCCATAAAATATCCATTCAAAATCAATAGCTTTCTTAGTTACAGCAAAAAAATCCTCTGCCCCAGCATCCACCATCTTTAATTTTGAAAAATCAGCATTATCTTTTTCCATAAGTGCTTCTAATATAGCATTTTCAGAAGGAGAACCCCATCCACCATAGGTTTTGCCTTCAAAATCTTTAGGGGATTTAATGTTTTTTTCCACAGGTGCTGCAAAACCTGAAGTGTTATGTTGAATAATTGTTGCTATAGCCTTTATTGGAAGCGGATCTTTAGCTGTTCTTGCATAAGTTACATCTTCTTGATAGCTTACACCAAAATCTCCTTTGCCTGCTGCAATTAAAGTTGAAGTACTTCCTTCTGCTGGTTGAATAATTTCCACATCCAGTCCCTCTTCTTTAAAATATCCATTATCTTTTGCTACATATAACCCAGTATGATTAGTGTTTGGTATCCAATCTAAAATAACCGTAACCTTTTTTAAGGCATCTTCCTTTTTTACACTTTGGTCTTTTGCAGCACAACCCACAAATAAAACCGCAGTCATTGAAACTGTTAATAATAATGAAATTGCTTTCTTTAGCATAATTGTTACCTCCTATTAATCATCTCCTGCGGAGCTGAAATATTAATAATATATAAATCTAGTCTTTCTTATCTGTTTTATTTCTACTCCAAGGAGTAAGATAATATTGTAATAAATACAACAATCCAAACAGTGCCATGCTTAGTATTACGATAATTATAATTACTGCAAAAACTTTATCAAGGGCGTATGAATTTTTAGCTCTAATCATATATACCCCAAGACCCTTATCCCCGCCCAGCCATTCTCCAATAATTGCCCCCATAATACTATAGGTTGCTGCTATTCTAAGGCCTGAAAAAAAGTTCACTGTTGAGGATGGTAGCTTCACCATGGTGAAAATTTGAAACTTACTGGCCCCCATAGTCTTTAAAAGATTTATCATATCCATGTCAACTGATTCTAACCCATCAATCAAACTAATAACTATAGGGAAAAAACATACTAGCACTACCACAATAATCTTAGGTAATATTCCAAATCCAAACCATATTATAAAAAGTGGTGCTAAGGCAATAATAGGAATAGTTTGGGATACTACTACAATTGGATATATACATTTTTTTATAATTTTTACATTATCCATTAATATAGCTAAAATTAGTGCAAATAAAATTGATATTATGAATCCAATCATGGCTTCATATAAAGTTGCATAAATATGTTTAGTGATACTGGGAAGTATTTCAACTAATGTAATAATAATATCTTTTGGTGATGGTAATATGTACTGTGGAATTTTCCAGATATCTATAGATACCTGCCATATAAAAAGGACTAATAATTGAAAAACTATAGGAATAAGCTTATTTTCTATATTTATATACTTTTTCATTCATGGTCACACCTTCAGCTTTATAATCAATTTTCACCATAGAAACAACCCTTGACGCTCCATGCTCTACACAAATTTCTTGAGCCTTTTTAACTATATCTAAAAGCTCATCTAGTTCACCTTCCATGGTAGTTTCCATTGGTCCCACCTCATATTTTACTCCACTAGCTTGAATATACTCTATAACCTTGTCTACCACAGGGTATATTCTTTCCTCTGTCACTACTGGTATAACTTGAAGACTTACATTTACAACTGACATTTTAATTCCTCCTTATTCATCACCTACGGTGATGCATTATTTTAATAAAGTTTATTGTTATTTTTGTACTATCTAAGTAATTAATGCAATAAAATAAACCCTTTGCTCATAATTGAACGAAGGGTTTTATAAACCTATAATTTTACACTATTTATACAGTCTTGCTCTACTCCAAATGTAAATCACGTTTTCCCTCCGTTGGCATTATCCAATTCAGGTATAAGGGTCGAAACACAAGTGTTTCCTCTCAGACAAATATATTGACTCCCCTAATTTTTAATATTTAATTACTTTACTCCTATATAATACCTAATATTTCTTCTAATGTCAAACAGTAAAAAAACAAATCTTTAGTTTAATGTGTTTTTTAAACAATTCATATTATCTTCTAATTTTTTCATTGGCTACCTCTTTTATAAAATGCTTATAATCTATTTTATTCTTTTCATAAGAAAGGTGTAAATGATATTTATTTTTGCTAATATAGATCATATAAATATGCTTATTCATATATTACTCATAAAGAGGTGATATATATGAGTGTTTATGCTACTAAAAAATTCGCGGATGCAGTTTTTGAAGGTGGTGGAATTAAAGGCATTGGTCTTGTAGGTGCCTTAAAGGTATTTGAAGATAATGGGTATCAATGGAAAAATGTTTCTGGAACCTCTGCTGGTTCTATTGTAGCCGCACTAGTAGCAGTAGGCTTCTCAGCTGAAGAAGTAAAAAAATTAATGCTCAAGCTAGACTACACAAAAATGACCGATAAAAATAAATTTAATATACCTATATTATCTAGCACGCAAAATTTATTTTTTAAAAAAGGCATTTTTAAAGGTGATTATTTGAAAAACTGGGTTGATGAAGTTCTGTCAAATAAGGTTAAGACTACAAACAGAAAAAAAGTAACATTTGGCGATTTGATTATTCCGGGGGAAACGGGCATTCTTTTAAATGATAACAAATATAAAAGAAAATACAAGCTTCATATTATTGCTACGGATATAAGCCGTGGAAAGATGCTAATACTACCTGAAGACATTGCTGAATACGGGATAAATCCCGATGAACTTCAAGTAAGTTCGGCAGTAAGAATGAGCATATCTATCCCCTATTTCTTTCAACCTGTTAGTTTATATGATGTAACTACTAATAACAAGTCTTTCATTGTTGACGGTGGTATTTTAAGTAATTACCCAGTTTGGATTTTTGATGTAAATGGCATACCCCGCTTCCCAACCATTGGCTTTAAACTTGCAGGAAATAAAAAAATACGAGAACATAAAATTACAAATATCATAAATTTTACTAGCTCTATTATTGAAACTATGTTAGAAGCACAGGATGATATTCATATAAAAGAAATGGATTACTTGCGTACTGTAAAGATTAATACTCTTGATATTAAAACCACTGATTTTGCTATCTCTAATAAAAAAATTATGGATTTATATAGATCTGGTGAAATTTGCGCCAGGAATTTCCTTATAAGTTGGGAAAGCAATTATAAAAAGCATCGAATGTTCAGAAGTAATTCTTTTAAATAAAAAGATTTAAAAAACACGTAACAGATAGAGAGGTACCTGTTACGTGTTTTTATATTAAAGGTGTATTTTACCACTCCTATAGTGGTCTTTACATTTCTATTTTTATACCTCTACTTAAAGTATTTTCATAATCTATAAATTCGTATACATCTCCATCAAATAAATCACTAAAATCCTTAAGTTCTTCTAAGTTTAAATCTTCTATAGCTTTATGCTCTTTTTCACAATGTAGCACTATGGATCCTATAACTCCATGGGCATCTCTAAATGCCATTCCCTTATTTACGAGGTAATCAGCTGCTTCAGTAGCATTTAAAAAACCTCTTTTAACTGCGCTATGCATGTTTTCTTTTTTTATTTTTAAAGTACTTAACATTTTATTCATAACCTTTAAGCATTTCAAAACAGTGTCAACTGCATCAAAGAAGGGTTCCTTATCTTCCTGCATATCTTTATTATAAGCTAGTGGAATTCCTTTCATAGTAGTAAGTAGACTCATTAAATCTCCATACA
Organism: Clostridium sp.; assembly: GCA_047624165.1. Lineage (GTDB taxonomy): Bacteria > Bacillota > Clostridia > Clostridiales > Clostridiaceae > Clostridium_AD. The sequence goes on from JBLHPD010000038.1 coordinate 11,784, forward strand.
CTCTACCAGTTTTCCCTCTTATAAGTTCTGCCGCATCTGGATTCCTTTTCTGTGGCATTATACTGCTACCTGTAGAGAATTCATCACTGATTTCTATAAAATCAAACTCTTTAGTCGACCATAAAATGAATTCCTCACTTAATCTACTAAAATGCATCATCAATATAGAAAAATCGGATAAAAGTTCTAATAAATAATCTCTATCACTTACCCCATCCATAAAATTATCTACAGGTTTTTTAAACCCTAATTCTCTCGTTGTAACACCTCTATCTGTATCATATGTTGTTCCTGCAAGAGCACAACACCCAAGAGGATTTTCATCCATAATCTGGATAGCGCTAGTGATTCTTTTCTTATCTCGACTTAGCATACTGTGATATGCCATAATATGTTGTTTGAAGGTTATCACCTGAGCTCTTTGCATATGTGTATAACCTGGCATTATAACAGCGTTGTCATTTCCTAATTTTTGGATAGTAGTTAAAATACTATCCAAATTATCAATGACTTCGTTAGCTTTATGTTTGGAATATAATCTCATATCAACTGCAACCTGATCATTTCGACTTCTTGCTGTATGGAGTTTTTTACCTACATCACCTACAAGTTTTGTAAGTTGTATTTCCATAAAACTATGAATATCTTCATAGTCGCCTTCAATTTTCAGTTTACCTTCTTGAATATCTGATAAAATAGAATTCAGACCATCAACTATAATTATACTTTCTTTACCAGTTAAAATATTGCATTTCGCAAGCATTTTAACATGAGCTATGCTACCCATAACGTCCTCGTAATATAATCTTTTATCAAAGCTTAGAGAACTGTTAAAGTCCTCCATAAGCTTGCTTTCTTTTTCTAGAAATCTTCCACCCCAAAGCTTCATATATATCACCTACTTTACCTTTTGTATGTTTTGAAATTTTTCTTAATAGTTATTTAAATGTTTATATGCTTTTATTTTACTTGGCAATGAAAATAAATTAATAAATCCTTCTGCATCTTTATGATCATATAACACACTTGAACCAAAAGAAGATATAGACTCATCATATAGCGCATTCGGCGATTCTTTACTTGATACCATAATATTTCCTTTATAAAGCATTAATGTAACAGAACCTGTTACTGTTTCTTGAGTCTTATCAACAAATGCATCAAGGGATTCTCTCATAGTAGTAACCCAAAGTCCATCATAAACAAGTTCTCCGTATTTTTGTGATATTTGATATTTAAAATGTAGTGTATCTTTATCTATGGTTATTTCCTCTAGCTCTTTATGAGCTGCATAAAGAACTGTACCGCCTGGCGTTTCATAAATTCCTCTTGATTTCATTCCCACAAGTCTATTTTCTACTAAATCTACAATTCCTATTCCATTTTCTCCACCAAGTTTATTTAATACTGTAACAATATCTATCGGCTCAAGTTCTATGCCGTCTACTTTTTTTGCAATTCCCTTTTCAAAATATATTTCCACATAAGTAGGTTCATCTTTAGCTTTTTCTGGAGGCGTAACCATAAGATACATATCTCTCTTATGATCATTTTTGAAATCTTCAATATCTCCGCCTTCATGACTTACGTGCCATAAATTTTGATCCATTGAATATATTTTGTCTTTCGTAACTGATATTTCTATACCTCTTGCATTAGCATAATCTATAGCATCTTCTCTTGAGTTTATGTCCCAAATTCTCCAAGGAGCAATAATCTTTATAGAAGGATCTATAGCTGCAATTCCAACTTCAAATCTTACTTGATCATTACCTTTACCAGTACATCCGTGACATATATATTTTGCTCCTTCTTTATGGGCAATTTCCACGAGTTTTTTAGCTATTAATGGTCTTGCAAAAGCTGTACCTAATAAATACTTTCCTTCATATGTAGCATTTGCTTTAACTCCTTTAAATACATAATCTTTTATGAATTCAGCCGTTGCGTTCTCAATATAAACTTTTACTGCACCAGAACTTAAAGCCTTTTTCTCAATTGCCTTCATATCATCTTCTTGTCCAACATTGATACAAGCTGCTATAACATCCATATCATAGTTTTCCTTAAGCCAACTTATTATTATAGAAGTATCTAGTCCTCCTGAATATGCTAAAACTACTTTTTCTTTCATTTTAATTTCCCCTTTCAATTTTGAATAATATTAACATCATCTTTGTAATGCAATATATTTATGATTATTTATGATTATTTGTGAATATTTATACATTTTTATGTATAGTGTATATTCCATTTTTTTCTTTTGATTATTTGTTCCTCAGCTTTTATCATTGATATAACTGCCTTCTTTTTATTTATTATATATTACTTTATATAATAATGCAATGCTTTTTTTGCATTTATATTCACCTTTTTATAATATTTATACACAACGATTGATATAGCCTTATCAAACTAATTTATTTTCCTCATTTTTAACAATAAAAAAATATTATTGCTATTCTATTTAATCACATTTGAAATTAAATAATTTTTAAATGTGCTAAAACTCAAAAGTGCCCTTAGCTAAATAATTAGCTAAGGGCACTTTCATTTATAGTTTAATATTATTGAAAAAATTAATCTGCAATATTAAATACTTCTAAATTTGCACTTATAATATTTTTTTTCATAAGCTCAACTACAGCCTTTGCAGTATCGAGCGATGTAATAACTGCAACATTACATTCTATAGCTGTTCTTCTAATTCTAAAACCATCTGTTTTTGAATCGTTTCCTTTAGTAGGAGTATTTATTACTAAGTCAACCTGCCCGCTCTTTATTACATCAATGATACTAGGTGTTCCTTTTGCAATTTTTTTAACCTCTAAAGCATCAATTCCGTTTTCTTTTAATAACTTAGCTGTACCGTGAGTTGCCATAAATTCATAATTCAATTCACTAAATGCTTTAGCTATATACAAAAATTCTTCATTATCCTGTGGATTTATAGCTGCCAAGATAACTCCTTTTTCCTTTTTGATCTTCATTCCAGAAGCTACAAGCCCTTTATATAGAGCTTCTTCAAAAGTTCTTCCCATTCCAAGAACCTCTCCTGTGGATCTCATTTCTGGTCCAAGGCATACCTCAACCTCTTGAAGTTTTTGAGTTGAAAATACAGGAACCTTAACTGACACTAATTTAGGCTCCTTGTAAACTCCACTACCATACCCTAAATCCGCTAACTTTTCTCCCAGCATAACTCTTGTTGCAAGCTCTACGATTGGGACCTTACTAACCTTACTAATGTACGGAACTGTACGGCTAGCTCTTGGATTAGCCTCTATTATATATAATTCATTTTTATATTCTATAAATTGAATATTAATCATGCCTATCACTTGTAGTCCTATAGCTATTTTTTTAGTATATTCTAATATTTTTTCTTTTATAGCGTCTGATATGTTTTGACTCGGGTATATTGTGATACTATCTCCAGAATGGACCCCCGCCCTCTCTAGATGTTCCATAATACCTGGTATTAATATCTCCTCGCCGTCGCAAATAGCATCAACTTCTATTTCCCTACCTAATAAATATCTATCTATTAATACGGGATTTTTCTTATCTTTCTCAAATGCATTCTTTAAATAATGCTCTAATTCTTTTTGCGCATAAGTTATTTCCATTCCCTGCCCACCTAGTACATAGGAAGGTCTAACCAAGACTGGATAACCAATGTTTTTAGCCTCATTCAATCCTTCATTTAAATTCCAAACTGCTTTCCCCTTTGGTCTATTTATATTTAACTTCTCTAGTAGTGCATCAAATTTTTCTCTATCCTCTGCTACATCCATTTGTTCTGGCTTAGTCCCATATATAGATACATTTTTTTCCTTTAAGAATTTAGCGAGCTTGATAGCGGTTTGACCTCCAAATTGAAGGATCACTCCATCTGGATTTTCTTTTTCAATAATATTAAATACTTCTTCCTCTGTTAACGGTTCAAAATATAATTTGTCTGAAATATCAAAGTCTGTACTTACTGTTTCAGGGTTATTATTTACTATTATAGTTTCAATTCCGAGCTTTCTAAGAGCAATTACACTGTGAACAGATGCGTAATCAAACTCAATACCCTGCCCTATTCTTATAGGACCAGATCCTATTACCATAACCTTCTTTTTATTACTTACCTCAACCTCATCATATTCATCGTAAGTTGAATAGTAATATGGTGACAATGCTTCAAATTCTCCCGCGCAAGTATCCACCATCTTATAGACAGGTTTAATGTTCCATGTATTTCTTAGCTTATAAATCACATTTGGATTTACCTTTAATAAATCCGCAATACCCTTGTCCGAAAACCCTTTTTTCTTCAATAAAAGTAGCCACTCTTTATTGATATTTTGCACGGTGGAGTTTTTTATCTTTTCCTCTTCATCCACTATCCACTTAATTTTATTTACAAAGAATTTATCTATTCCTGTAATTTCTGAAACCATTTCCACCCTATAGTCACGTCTGAGCATTTCAGCTAAATGGAATATTCTCTCATCATCAGGTGCCATTACTCTTTTCTTTAATTCATTTAAACTTTTTTGTGAAAGCGAATCGTATTGCAATGAGTATCTTCCGATCTCCAATGATCGAATTCCTTTCAATAGTGCCGCTTCAAAATTACTTGCAATTGACATTATTTCTCCTGTAGCCATCATCTTTGTACCTAAGACTCTATTTGCTCCCTCAAATTTATCAAAAGGCCACCTAGGAATTTTAACTATCACATAATCTAACGAAGGTTCAAAACAAGCATATGTTTTTTGTGTTACAGCATTTTTTATCTCATCGAGCATATATCCCAGTGCTATTTTTGTAGCTACTTTTGCAATTGGATATCCCGTAGCCTTTGAAGCTAGTGCTGAGGATCTGCTTACCCTTGGATTAATTTCTATAACTGCATACTCAAAACTTTTAGGATTTAGAGCAAGCTGAACATTGCATCCACCTTCTATACCTACACTATTTATAATATCTATTGATGCACTTCTAAGCATTTGGTATTCTTTATCAGAAAGAGTCTGGCTTGGCGCTACAACAATGCTATCTCCGGTATGTATTCCTACAGGATCTATATTTTCCATATTACATACGCAAATGCAATTACCAACGCCGTCCCTCATAACTTCATATTCTATCTCTTTCCATCCTTTAATCGACTTCTCTAAAAGAACCTGTCCAATAGAACTTAATTGTAATCCTAGTTCTAATATCTCAACTAGTTCCTCCTCAGACTCAGCAATTCCACCTCCGCTTCCTCCCATTGTATATGCTGGTCTTACAATTACAGGATAGCCTATCGTACTTGCAAAATTTACTCCCCCTACTATATCTGTAGCAATTGCACTTTCTACAACTGGCTGATTAATTTCTTGCATAAGATTTCTGAAAAGCTCTCTATCTTCCCCTTTTTTTATAGCTTCTATGGAGGTTCCAATTACTCTCACATTATATTTTTCTAAAATACCATTATCAAATAGTTCAACCGCTAAATTAAGCCCAGTTTGCCCACCCATACCACAAAGTATGCTATCTGGTCTTTCCTTTTCAATAACCTTTTCCAAATATTCTATAGTTAAAGGTTCTATATAAACCTTGTCTGCAACCTCTTTATCTGTCATTATTGTTGCCGGGTTACTATTTACAAGTACAACTTCTACACCTTCTTCTTTCAATGCTTGACAAGCTTGCGTTCCAGAATAATCAAATTCGGCGGCTTGCCCTATTATTATCGGTCCTGATCCAATTACTAGTACTTTTTTAATACTTTTATCTAATGACATATTCATCCTCCTCTATGTTATATCTTGTTAAATTATAATTATATAATCCAAACTTTATAAATTCTAAACTTTCAATTCTCACTTCTCCACTCGTCTCCTATTTCACCAAGAGAAATTTATCAAAAATGGCATCTATATCCTTAGGTCCTGGACAAGCTTCTGGATGGAACTGCACAGAAAATATAGGTAAATTTTTATGTTTCATTCCTTCTATGGTTCCATCATTTACGCTTACATGAGTAACCTTCATATCTTCCGGTAGCTCACTTACATAATATCCATGATTTTGGGTTGTAATATAAACCTTATTTTCCTCTATATCTTTAACTGGATGATTACACCCTCTATGACCAAATTTAAGTTTATCAGTTTTCCCACCAAGGGCCAATGCCAAAAGTTGATGTCCTAGACAAATTCCAACTATTGGCTTTTTACCTATAAGGTTTTTTAACTCCCTTATCTCATCTTGTAAATCCTCTGGATTACCAGGTCCATTTGATAAAAATATTAAATCAGGATTAATCCCTAATATTTCTTCCGCTTTTGCACTTGCAGGAAATACTGTTACTTTACAATTTCTATTAATAAAAGAGCGCAATATGTTTTGTTTTATTCCAAAGTCTACAACAGCTACATGTCGTCCACTACCGTAAATTGTGTAGCATTCTTTTGTAGTAACCTCCATCACTGCATTAGTATTGTTAAAATCCGTAAGCTTTTGATTAATTTCAATTTGCGACAATTCCTCTGTAGCAATAATACCTTTCATAGTACCATTATTTCTAAGTATTTTTGTTAATGCTCTTGTATCAATGCCTTCAAGCCCTATTATTTTATTTTGTTTGAAATATCCCTCTAGGTCCATTTCGCATCTAAAGTTATTTGGATATTCGCATCTTTCTCTAACGATAAAACCTTTCACCTTAGGTGATTTTGACTCTACATCTTCTAAATTAATTCCGTAATTCCCAATGAGTGGATATGTCATAGTTACTATTTGTCCATAATAGGAAGGGTCTGTTAAAACTTCTTGGTATCCAGTCATACCTGTATTAAAAACCACTTCCCCGACACTTTCCTCTAAATATCCAAATAAATTACCTTCAAATACTATTCCATTCTCTAAAATTAGTTTACCTTTCATATTAAATCCTCCTTATTAAAACAATGTTTTCTCTAATTAGCAAAAGATATTTACGAATATTTATTCATTTTTATGTATAATGTATTTTTTGTTATATATATTTTTTTTGAATTATTTTTTAACAATTTTCCTTATCTTCACTGGCTTAATTCTGTTTATTATATATTATTTTTTATGATAATGCAATGTTTTTTCTTGATGTATTATTCATTTAATCTAATATTTATGCACCATAAACGTACTAACACTTGTTAAACTAATTGATTTTACTCGTTTTCAGTAAAAATTATTAATATTAAACGTATGTTTTTTATAAAAAAAGAAGGATGATAGAGAGATTAATTAAATAATCTCTCTATCATCCTTCTTAATATATTAGTCCCATTTATTAACAAAATAGAAAATAAATCTACAGTATTATTATGAATATTATTAACTGTGTTATATTTAATAATATTAAATTCAAAATTAACGCAGCAAAAAACATATACCATAATAATCTATACTCCTTCCTAGTCTCACAGGACTAACTTAAAAGCGTACTTTTCTTTTCTTTTACTCACATTTCTATCAATTTTAATTTAAATTTTAAAATTTGTCAATGTAAAAATATACAAATCCATAATTTAAAATATAAATTAGTGAACTTGTTACAACTTAATTAAATATATTAGTTGTATATAAAATTAAGTTGTATCTTCTTGGAATATAGGGTAAAATTATTACTTATATCTATTAATATTAATATTAATATTTACACTTCATAACGAACGCATACTAAGGAGGTTATTACTTGAAAAAAATAGGAATGAGAAATATAAAAACTGCGATTTCAGTTTTTTTATGTATAATTATACTAAGGATTTTTCACAATACATTTCCTTTTTATGCATGTATAGCTGCTGTAATTACAATGCAAAGCGCTGTACACCACTCCTTTACTACTGGCAAACATAGGATGATTGGCACTATTATAGGTGCAATTTTAGGATTAATATTCACACTTATAAGTCCTAGCAATGTATTTCTCACCAGCATAGGAATAGTAATTATAATTTACTTTTTGAATCTTTTTAACAGAATAAATTCTATTAATATCGCATGCATAGTTTTTTTGGCAATAATGACGAATCTTAAAGAAGGTACTCCTCTAGTGTATAGCTTCGCTAGAGTCCTCGAAACTTTTATTGGAATACTCGTATCAGTTTTAGTAAACTACCTTATATTCCCTCCTAAATACCTAGATAATTTAAATAAGGATGGGAACATTTTAATTGTTAATATTCTTGATATATCTAAAGAGATGCTTAAGTTTAATCAAAATATTAATCTTTCTAGCTTAAATATCCAAATATTTAAGCTAGAAAAATCACTAGATTCATACTTAATTGAAATACAAAGCGAAAAAACCAAATGCCAACAAGTACTGAAAATTAATAAAATCATAGAGGCTTCAAAAATTGCTTATAATCACTTAGTTATAATAAATTCGTTAACCACAACCAATTCTGCGCACAATTGGTATTTCTGCGATAGTAACTGCGTTAAAATAAATGAATTATTCCATGAAAATATACTTAGTTATTCTCACATAAGCACCGAAATAAATATAGTATTTAACTTCCATGTTCAATATTTATTACAAGCATTAACAGATTTAACGACATTTAAGAAAGAAAGTAGCCCACTTTTATAGTCAAAGCCGTACTGCATATTTACATCACGACTTTGCTCAGTATACAGACTTGTTATTTATTTTCATGGGCTTCATTAATTTGATAAATTAGACTCTGTATAGTACACAATGCCTAATGCTCCAGGACCAACATGAGTTCCTATTACAGGTCCAATCGGTTCTATATCTACCTTTTTACCAATACATTCTTCAATTATTTTTGCAAAAGCCAGTGCTCCCTCCACATCATTTATGTGGTGAATTGTTACCTCTCCCAGTCCATGTTTTGTTATGTCTTCAATGAACTTATCAATCATAGTTTGTATTGCACGTTTTTTAGTCCTTACTTTACCAAACAAGTCCGTTTTTCCATTAACTACGGTAAGAATAGGTTTGATTTGAAAAATAGTACCTAGTAGCGCGCTTGCGCCACCCATTCTGCCACCTTTTTTCAGATATTCTAAGGTATCAGGTATAAACATAAATCTACTTCTTTTTATATTATCTTTAACTAAACTAACTACTTCATCTATTAATCTCCCCTCTTGTGCTGCAATCGCTGCTGTTAACACTGCAAATCCTAATTGCATACAGTTTGATCTAGAATCTATAATCTCAATTAGTGCATTTGGGTAATTTTCAAGAATCATACTTTTTGCAAGGCATGCATTCGAATAAGTCCCACTCATATCTGAAGAAAGAAAAACACCAACCACTTCATTATTATCTCTTACATGTTTTTCTAATATATTGTACATTTCATCTATTGATGGTTGTGATGAAGTTGGAATACATAGGCTCCTATCTAGTTTATCGTAAAAACTTTCATTTTTAATATGAATTTCCTTAAACTCTTCATTTTCAAAAATAACACTTAATGAAGCTACAGAAATATCATATCTTCTCTTTAGCTCCTCACTTATGTATGAGGTACTATCTGTTACTACTTTTATAGCCATTATCCATCCCTCACTTATCAATTATTAATTATATTATACTACAGTCTTGTCCTAAACAATAGCCCAGAGGCACTCAGAAATACTCTTTACCTTTAACCATAATAAATTTAATATGTTTCACAAAATATTAAATTTATTTAAACTTCTACAAATACCACTTAAATATCTCTTCATATGTTATAATTATATTTAAAAAAGTAGGTATTTTAAAAGAGTAGGTGATTAAATAAATCAATGAGCTATTTGAGTTTAAATAAATAATTATTAAAATTGAGTCTTAAATATAATCATTATAAAATAAAGGGAGGTGCTGCAGAAATATAGGTTAAATGGAGCTATTCCTACCTATATTTGCAAGCAGGGAAATATGGATAAAGATGATCTACACACTAAAGATAAAAAAGTATCTAATGAAAATAGTGACCTTATAAATAAATTGTATTCAAATAACAACATACCCAAAACACACAACTCTAAAACTGAGTGTAGTGGAATGACTAAGATAAAAGGCGATGGGGAAAGCGAAAAATACATAAAAGAAATGCATGATTTAGCTGACAAAAACGAATTTAAGAACAATTTAATTGTTTTAGGACTTGGCATAGTTATAGTATCTATAATACTGTTTTCTATTATAATGAACACCTCTATAATGAATCCCAAAGCCCCTGTAACTACTGATAAAATAGTATCAAAAGATACTATCGATAGCTCAATTAATCCTCTTGTAACTCCAAATAAAATTTATGAGTATTTGAATGTAGAATCAAATAGAACAACCGTCCTAAATAAAGCGGTTGATTTAAACGCTGGAAGTAAAAATGGTATTACTATATATCTCTTATCAGAAATTTTGAGATCTAATTCCATTGATATACCTGCGGGCACATCTACTGTTAAACAATTGGTAGAAGATTTAACCTCCATGGACTGGAAAAAAAATACTGATTTCACTAAATTAGAAAAAGGAGATATATGTTTCACCACAGATATGCCAGACAAGCCTGGTGAACCCTCCCATGCATATGTATTTATGGGTTGGATTGAAGATGGCCAAACTGACTATGCCAATATATGCGATGGACAAGTTCAAGAATACAATTCTACACTTCATAAACGAAATATATCTATTGAAATAAATCAAAAGGATAAATTTAGCTTTTTCCTTAGAAAATAAAAAAATAATACCCCAGCATGTCCTGGGGTATTATTTTTTTTATAATAATATCTTTTTTATAACATTGCCATCTAAATCTTTTATTTCAAATAAATTTTCTTGGAGTATTGCATAAGAATTAGGGTTATTGCCCTTCGGCAAAGACACAGAACCTGGGTTTAATATATATATTTTGCCGCTTTTTTTAGCTACAGGGATATGAGTATGACCATTTATTAAAACATCATTTTCGCTTAAATTTGGCAAGTTTTCTTCATTATATATGTGTCCATGAGTCAAAAATAATCTTCTATTATTATACAATATTATAGAATAATCAGACATCATTGGATACTCTATAATCATTTGATCTACTTCACTATCACAGTTTCCTCTAACAGCTATTAACTTATCTTTATATCCATTCAAAAAACTTGCTACCTCCTGTGGATTGTACCCCTCTGGCAATGGATTTCTTGGACCATGATATAATGCATCTCCTAAAAGCACTATATAACTCGCTCCTTCTTCTTTATAACGGTCTATTGCCTTTTTTAAATAATATAAGGATCCATGTATGTCTGAAATAAAAAATATTTTCATTTCTTCTGAACTCCTCTCTAAAAAATTATTTATTATGTTTTATAACTCCTATAGCTGTACCTATAATGTAAGTATCTTCACTATCTACTAGAATAGGCTTATATTTTTCATTTTCTGGCATAAGTAAAATTCTATCTTTACTTATAGAAAGTCTTTTCAAAGTAGCGTTTCCACCTATGTCGACCGCTACGATATCCTTATTATTTGCAGCATTTTCCTGCCGTATTACTACATAATCTCCATCATCGATGTTAGCGCCAATCATACTGTCACCTTTAACCTTCAAAATGAATGCATCTTTTACTCCCTTAAGCCAGCACTTTGGAATGTAAAAATTACCTTCTACTTCTGAATTAATAAGTATAGGCTCTCCTGCCGCTATATCACTATATACGGGTAGCTCCAATAATTCCTCATTTATATATTCATAATCATCTTTTCCATCACTTACTAGAATATCTGATATTCTACTATAATCCCTCATAAATTCATATGCTCTGTTATGTCTTATATCACAAAATTGAAAATTCTCAAATGAATTAATGTCTACATTATTGCTCATTATATTTATATCCTTATGATTTTTTTGAAGGTTTTCTTGTATTTTATAATTATTTTTTAACGACTGTGTTTTCATCTTTTCTCCTAGAGGTTTTGAATTAACTCTTTTCCCCTTTATCATCCAGGAATTAGTATTGTGAGGCTTATCAATATCAACAAGAAACATCATGCTAGAATAAGATTTTTCATTAAATAATGCATTAACAAACTCTACTTGTACCTTGGTTAAATTGTTACTTGTATCAACTATAATATGAGAATACTTGTCCAATAAATTGGCTTTCGCCATTTTTAGAGCGTATATATCACTATCTTCTTCATCAATTAAATTCTCTGCACTAAGCGTCTCATTATAAGTAAGCATAAGCTGAAATATCGCTTCCCTAGCAGTAGAATTTTTAAGAATTCTTTGAGGTCCTTGCCCTTTTTCACATTTTCTTCCAGTTCTGTTTGTTTGTAAATATAATGGGGCTTCTAAGTAGTTGCAACTTTTAATCCACTTCACTTCTTCTATAAAAAATTTGACCCAGTCAGTATGTAATATTCTTAGCGTCGGATAAATACTTTTTATCTTCAATATGCTATTCTTCATAATGATATTTTTTTTATTATTTTTTACAAGTTGGTCTTTAAATTTATATTTATTCTTATACTCTATAAAATATCTATGTAAAATACTTTCTAATGTAACCACATAAACTTTTCTTTCACTATTAGAAAATAAAGTTAAATACTCTAACCTAGTTTCTTCTTCTGCCATGTTATATATGTTTTCAATATAATCTATATCCTTATCCTCAGACACTAACATCAATATTTTATCTTCTTCATATAAACAATAGTTATTTTTCAAATAAAGACTTCTATAAATGGCTGCAGTTGTTTTACCAGAACCTTGAATCCCCTTTATTAAGTTATATCTTGAGGGCTTACTATGAATCACTCTTTGCTGCTCTATGCTTAAATCCATTTTGTCACCTCCACTGTGTATACACACTAATAGTATACATTAATATGAAACTAAAAGTATGATTTTTCTATAATTACTTATACTATGATGATTTTATTTATTTTCTTATATATAAAAAATTTTTATAAAAATTACCAACGGTACAATATTAAATTCTTGAATATAAGCACACATTAACAGAGCATACTAATATATAGCTTGATTTATTGGATTATACAATTTGAATGAAATAGAGGTGATTAGTGTGAAAGGAAAGGTATTAAATATTATTATTGCTTCAGTGATTTTTGTTAACTGTTTCTCTACTATTGTTAACAGCAAAGAATTAATAAATTATCCAATTAACGAAGCTAGAAATGAAACTAAATATTCTAACCAGGATTATACAAAAACACCCTCAATAATAGATTTTTTAAAAAATGTCTTTAATAATAATGAAACCCCTAATGCATTAAGTACTAAAGAATACAGTTGGTATTTCCAACCTCGTAATGACAATACTCCACCTGAAGGCCCTAAAGAAACCAGTCAATTAATATCAAACTATGGCTGTTATTATCTAGGAGATACATCAAAAAAGGTATTGTATCTAACTTTTGATGAAGGCTATGAAGCTGGATATACCGCTACAATTTTAGATGTCTTAAAAAAACATAATGTAAAAGCAGCATTTTTTGTTGTAAAACCCTATATTACATCTAGCCCTGAATTAATAAAACGAATGGTTGATGAAGGGCACTTAGTCTGTAACCATAGTAATCACCATCCTTCTATGGCTTCTATAAAAGATGAAGAAAAATTCAATAAAGAATTATCTGACGTAGAAGAAGCATTTGAAAGTATTACTCATAAAAAGATGTCTAAGTATTTTAGGCCTCCAATGGGTAAATATAGTGAACTATCTTTACAATATACTAAAAACTACGGGTATAAAACAATATTTTGGAGTTTCGCTTATATGGATTGGATTAAGGATAAACAACCATCCCATGAAACCGCAAAAAAACGAATTATGCAAAGAACCCACAACGGTGGAATTATGTTGCTACATGCAGTATCAAAAACCAATGCAGAAATACTAGATGACGTAATTACAGAATGGGAAAACCAAGGATATCAGCTGAAAAGTTTAGATGAATTACCTGCTAAATAGCAAAAAATGTTTGTACTAATAATATTCATAAAAATATACACATAAGAGTTATGCATTTATAGATTATTAACCCCTACCTAGATATAGATAGGGGTTGATTTGTAATTTATAATCTGAATTTATTAACATATTAAAGGTTAGTATATAACATTTCTACATGTGGAATGTCATCTTCTAAATACACATCAGTAACTTTCACAAATCCTAAGCTTGAATAAAAATTTAATAGATATTCTTGTGCTGAAATTCTAATAATCTTTTCATTAAGATTGTTTTCAATAAATTTAATCGCTCTTAGCATCATTTGTTTTGCCAACCCTTTAGCACGATATTCCTTGTTAGTTAGCACTCTTCCTATAGATATCTCATTGTAAGAAACGCCCTTCTCTAAAATTCTTAAATATGCAAGAATTTCCTCATTTTCTATAGCAAATAAATGATAAGATTTTCTATCTTTACCATCACAATCTTCATAAATGCATTGCTGCTCTACAACAAATACTTCGCTTCTAATTTTTAAAATTTCATATAATTCATCACCGCTTAAATGATTAAACTCTTTTATTTCCCATTTCATGGCTTTCCTCCTACTATTCAAGTTATATGTCTATAATATCACATGAAAACTATATTTATAAATTATACCATTTATCTGTTATTACATCACTGTGTTCTCACTTTAATAATATTACAAAGCATAAAAATTCCTGAACTCTTTGAGTTCAGGAATTTCTTTACTTTTTAGGTCCTTTGTTTTTTTGGTCTTTTTTACCACTGCTCTTACCACTGTTCTTACCAGTGTTCTTGGTTGTAGCACCCTTACTTTTACCCTTATCTGGCATAATATATACCCCCTTGTTTTGATATCCCTTTTTTTAGGTAACATAACAATTATTAATAGGTATTTCTTTTTTAGCTAAAATTCCTCAACATTGTTAACTTTAATAATAGTGATTGTTGTAAATAATATGCTAAATATAATTGAAAAGACCATAATAAATGAATTATTTTATAATTATAAGAGTTAATTTATTTTACTATTTTTCTTTAAAATTCTTTTTTCTTTTAAAGAATATGAAATACTTACCATAAGTGAAGGTACTATAATAGCTACTAAAATAATGCTTAGGATACCCATTATATTTTTTATAATCTTTCCTTCTATTCTACTACCTACTACAAATTCAATTATGACTAGAAGACTGAGCATTAAAATAGATATAACTGCTGTTTTTTTACACCCATCTTTTGAATTTTTATATTTACTTAAATAGTTCTCCTTTTCAGTGTATATAGAGACTGTTTCCGGCGGAGCTGAAAAGAAGTGATAATAATCACCATAAGAACACATATGTTTCCATCCGCTGTTCTGAAATAATTCAAAATATTCATCACTATTTTCACCCAGTTTTTTATAATCCATTGAATAAACTATTTCTTTTGGTTGCTCCTTCACTAATCTATACCTAAACAAGGTCATTTCCTCAAGGATCCAACCTTCTTTAGCCATTTGGCTTAATTTTTTCATAACCCTGTCTTCATCAAATGCTAGCCCCAAATTCATTATATATCTATTCTTCTTTTCCATTAATATCATCCCCCTCTAAATACTTGAGCTCTCACGGAAACTCTTTAGAGCCCGTGATTACTCATTTTTAATATCATTAATTTTTATTAATTCCCCCATTTTTTTTGCATAAAACGCTTGACAAGTCTGTAAAATTTTGAAAATCTCCTCCT
>JBLHPD010000039.1:0-27044 GCA_047624165.1 Clostridium sp.
CTGAGCTATGCTCCCATATATGTTTCATTGTATTGGTGACTCCTAGGGGAATTGAACCCCTGTTACCACCGTGAAAGGGTGGTGTCTTAACCGCTTGACCAAGGAGCCATATTAATTGTCACTTTATTTATTATGTACCTCCGTCTCGCAACCCGACATAAACTATAATACATAATATTTGTTAAAGTGTCAACATGTTTTCTTATATTCTTTTATTTTTTTTTCAATTAATACATATATCTGGTGAATTCAAATGCTTTCTTATAAACGAAAGTAAATCTTTATGCAAGTGCTCGCCTCCTTTGTAAGCAATTTTAAGCTAATTTTATAATTTCTTATATCATAAAATAAAAAATCATACTCAATCTACATGTTTTAGGGTAAAATTACTGTAACCCACTTTACAATACAAATATAATTCACTTTCTCGAAAGGAGAGATTTTCTTGAAACATTCTCTTATAATAGTTGGCGGAGGAGCCTCTGGTTTAACCTCTGCATTAATAGCAAAAAAATCAGGAGTAGATGTAGCCATAATTGAAGGAACCGACCGCGTAGGTAAAAAAATATTAACCACCGGTAATGGAAGATGTAATATTAGCAATGCAAACATAAATAACAATAGATATCACAGTGAAAATCCATATTTCGCGAAACACATACTAGATTCTTTTACACTAAACCATACTATAGATTTTTTCACCAGTTTAGGTATACCTTTAGTAACAATAGACGGTGGTAAAATGTTTCCTATGTCAATGCAAGCATCATCTGTAATAGATATACTTCGCTTTGCAATAGAAGAAAATCATATTCCTGTGTACACAAACACAAAGGCTAAAGAAATTACTAAAAATAAAACTGGCTTTAAAATTTCCACCAAAGACAACGTTACATACGAATGTGATAAGTTAATTATTGCTGCCGGAGGTAAATCAGCACCTAAGACAGGTTCAGACGGTTCTGGTTACACCTTGGCTAAACAATTAGGCCACAGCGTAATATCTCCCGTGCCGGCCCTTGTACAGCTTAAATTAAACTATAATAGGCTAAAGGCTTTATATGGTGTGAAATTTGATGGGTATGCAGAAATATTTATAAATGGTGAATGTGTCCAAAAAGAATTTGGAGAAATACTTTTCACTGACTATGGTATCTCTGGACCTCCAATTCTTCAACTTAGCAGAATTGTATCTTATAGTTTATCTTCAAATGTAAAAATAATTCTAAAAATTGATATGTTACCAACTATTCCATCTGAAAACCTAAAGGAATTTTTAGAAAGTCATTGGTCACTATTTGGGAATCGTAGCATTCTTGACTCTCTAATTGGAATAATTCATAAGAAAGTAATTCCAATAATTTTAAAAGAGTCAAAAATAGAAGATTTTCATAAAAACTGCTCCGATCTTAAATCAGAAGAAAAAAATGCTATATATAAACTATTAAAACAATGGCAATTTGAAGTTTCAGGCACTAATTCTTTTGCTAATGCTCAGGTAACTGCAGGTGGCATTAATACAAAAGAAATTAACTCTAAAACTCTAGAATCTAATATTGTTCCCAATCTATTCTTTGCGGGTGAAATAATAGATGTAGATGGCGATTGTGGTGGTTTTAACCTTCAATGGGCATGGAGTTCTGGTGCTATTTCAGGAAAAAACGCATCTAAATAGAAATTTATTCTATTAACTATTAAGATCTTTTTTCTTAGATTATGCCAACAAAAGTTACTTAGCGACGTGAAAGCATTTCCAGCAACATATACTTTTCGTTATAGCATAATCTAAGAAAAATACTTAATTTTCTTAGCTCCAAATACTTTCTAAGAGTGTCAATTCAGTGCCCTCTTCATTTATAATTTTATGTCTACATATTATCTTATTTTCTTGTCTTATAATTTCTGTACTTACTTTTATTGTTTCTCCATATGTCGTTTCTTTTTCGTAGGTTACCTTAATATTCTTTAATTCATAATTTACTACTACATCCTTCGGAACTGTTTCTAGCGCCCAAGCAACATATTTAGCATTATTTACGTGCATATTAGTATCAATATCACTATACCTTACTTGAAAACTTTTCTCACTGTCTACTGTAGTTATAGGCAGTATTGCCTCAATATCTATAGGTGTATTATTATTGTCATCTATACCATAAGTCCCATACATATCTTTAGTTATTCTTATTGGTCTCCTTCTATCTGTGTTTATTAAAATCCAAACAGAGCTAGCATGTCCTATTCTATTTCCCTCTACATCAATAATTTCATATTTCCTATAAGCATAAAATTTATTGAAAGAATGTGCAAAAGTTTTTACCTTTATGGTTTCGTTTAATAAAGGATATGACTCCATTGATATGTCCCACTTATACAACACCCAAGCCATTTTGTTCTCTCGCAGATGTTCTATTCCAACACCTAACATCTCACTTTGATACATTGCCATATCCCCAAGATAATCTATAATACTTGTAATTAGAGCTCTTTTATTAATATCTACTTCATAATAATGAATATTGTAATCTCTATCTGTAGTTACTGGAATTCTAATCATACTATCACCCCTATATTTATTATTAGTACACAATAATTTTTGTACCTCTTAAATTTATTCTCACTTGTAATAATATCAAACTAAACCAATTAGGTAAACATTAACAGTCCGATGTTAACATAAAGTATTTATAATGTAATTTAAGAAGAATATAAACTAACCTCAGATTTAAATTATGCTAGCCATCTTTTATTAACTTATCTTTATATAGTATTTAAACAAGTTTCAAAAAAGTGAAACTTGTTTAAAAGAACAATGTCTAATATATAAGAATGGTTACTTTTATGAATTTGTATGAAATTATATTTTACCCATAAGTAAATATACACTTGTCATAATTATTATTGTATATTTTGCTTTCTTTAATACTTCCTTATTTACTTTTTGGAAATATTAGCGGATTAAGGTATACAATAGTGTATGTATACATTTTTATTAATTCAACTTAAACCGTGTAAGTAATTGGTATTTCTAAAAAAATATCAAACTAATAGTACATAAGCTGTTGCTTGAATTTTTTTACTTCTTCTGTTTACAAGTCTTTCTTTGAATAAATATATATAGATATACTCATAGAAATAAACCCAATGAGTAGTGTAAGAAAATAAGGTAGCAGATTTTGAATTACTTGTGGAAGTGCAATTTGTAGGCTAATATCTTCAGCATTTAACCACTCTAATATATTAGGAACTGCAGCAATGGATATAAAAATAATTACTATTGATATATATTTTGTTTTTTCATAACCAAACTTATATTGGGCTGGTATAATAAACCCCCAAAATATAGTAATAATTAAAAGTGCCAATCCTAAAGTAAATATATTCAATTGATCGATTCCCATAGGAACAACAAACGCCGTAATTGTGTATATAATATAGGTACTAATAAAAATCACCAAAACAGACATATACTTTGCTTTTACTAATGTCTTACGTGTATATGGAATTGCGCAAAGTAATGCAGAGCCTTTATATTTTTCCTCTGCCACTGACACCGTAGCAAATAAAAAATTTTCATTATAAAGTGTAGCGATGAAAAATCCCAAGAAACCAGCGCTACTAAGGTTCACACTAGCGGTTGTAAAAATAGGAACCCCAATTGCAATAATAATTAAAACTACCAAATACTTTTTAACCAAGATAAAATCTTTCCGTACAAGATTAAATAACATCCTCATTACCTCCTACATAAGTAAGCATAATATCTTCAATAGTTGGTCTTTCAATTACTACGCCCTTCATCTGTGCGCGAACAACACTTTTTTTATTTGTCACACCTTCAAAGCTATATCCCGTTTCATGAAGTGTTAAAAATAATTTTCTAGTTTGTTCGTTAATAAGCGTCTTATCTCCCTTAACTAAACCATGGTTATCTAATAACATATCCTTTTCTTCATTAAATACGATTTTGCCATTATCAATTAAAAGTAATACATCAGCTACTTTATCGAGGTCAGATGTAATATGCGTCGAAAAAAATACACTTTTACCTTTTTCCCTCATAAACTCTAAGAGTATGTCCATAAGCTCATTTCGCACTAATGGATCAAGTCCACTTGTAGGCTCATCCATAATTAACAAGTCAGCATGATGTGAAAGTGCCAAAGCAATAGAGTATTTCATTCGCATACCTTTGGATAATGTAGATATTTTTTTATTTAACTTTAACTTAAAACGATGAATATATCCTTTAAACACCACTTCATCCCAATTTGAATATGCAGCAGCAATAATTATTTTCATTTCCTTCAGTGTCATATCTTCATAGAAATAACCCTCATCCAATACAACCCCTATACGATTTTTCATTTCTCTTTCGTTTTTGTCAATTTCTTTGCCAAATAATTTAATACTTCCAGCATCCTTCAGTACAAGCCCAAGGATTGATTTTATAGTTGTGGTTTTCCCCGCACCATTTATACCAATGAACCCAGTAATACAACCTTCTTGTAATGAAAAGCTAACATTGTCCAAGTAAAAATCACCAAAGTCTTTTTTAAGTCCATTTACTTCTAAAATATTTTTCATTCCTCATCCTCCTCTTCAAATAATATATCCATCATCGAATATAGATCACTTTTAGAAATTTTAAGGGCCCGTGCAGTTTTCCAAGCATCCGCAAGTTTTACTTCCACCATATGACGTTTTGATTCCTGCAAAAGCTCAAGATTTTCTGATGCTACAAATGATCCCTTTCCTACTTTAGTTATTATAAATCCTTCTGATTGAAGTTCGTCATATACTCTTCTGGTAGTAAGAACACTAACACGTAAATCATTTGCTAAAACTCTAATTGATGGAAGTATTTCGCCCTGTTTTAATTCACTACAAAATATTGCATCCTTAATTTGATCTTTTATTTGTTGGTACAAAGGCTGGTCAGATACATTTGCGATAATAATCTTCATTAGGACTCCTCTCTGTTTTCACATCTGTTAATGTATATAATACACACCATATACATCATGTACACTAACCACATTATATTTAAATATTAGATCATTGTCAATACATTTTTTACCTATATTAGAAGATTAAAATTCTAATATACATCTTTTAGTTTTCTTAGATTTGAGTGGTTCGCCCTATATACTGGATTATATTACAGTATAATATATACTTTTTTAACTCTACTAGGTGTTATCATTGCAATGCTTCTAAAAATTACATTTAATAAGGAAAGGTGAAAAATATGCCTCAATGGATCTTGAAATAGGAAAAACGAGTTATGACTTTAAAACGGGATCATATTTCGGAATAGCTAAATCTAAAACCAGTATTGATACCAGATTTGAGGTCTTTTATAAGAACGGTAAGGTTAATATGGATAATTATGAAAGCAGAGTACTAAGTCTATGGAATACAAGACAAAGGCTAGAAGATGAATACTCTGCTATTGCAAAAAATTTAGTTTCCAAAGAACTTGGCTATGATAATAACACTACAATGGTGGATGAAGAATCAATGCTCCCTTTAACCCTTGATATGAAATTTGACAAAGAGTTATTCATAAGTCCAAAGGTTGTAATTCGGCTTGATTTAGAAGATAATTCATTAGATGTCATTGCAAAGATTATTACTAACGCCCATAGGTCATTTGTAAAGAATAATTGTAATTTTGATGAGTACGGTTTGTATGCTCAAAATAGTGACCGATATTATGTAGATGTAACTAGAGTTACTCCCGCTGACATTGAAAGTGGCAACCTTAGATCTCTACTTGAAAAGGCTAAAACTAATCGATCAGGAAATGGAATGAGTGTTTTAATTAAAGAAAAAAATAAAGATTAACCCACGTGTAAAATTATGTGTAACATTAAGAGCAGAAATGCTCTTTTTTAAATTCTTAATGAGTACATTCGGATAGAAATATTCATTTAAGAATATTCCGAATTTTATGAAATTATCTTTATCTATGTGATTTCTATGAAATAAGTGCTAAAATATTATTGTCGGTATTCATTATGAAACTGAACAAAAAAAATAAGGATTTTAAATAGGATCGACTTATATCCTTATGGAATAAGAGCGGAGGGAACACATGATTAACAATTCTATTAAACTCAGAAAAATACAAACAAACCAACTTACAACTATTGGTATGCTATCAGCTATTTGCGTCGTACTTGGATTAACCGGATATGGTTTTATTCCACTCCCTGGTGCCAAAGCTACTATCATGCATATTCCTGTTATTATAGGTGCAATAATAGGTGGCCCAATAGTCGGCATGACTATTGGCTTAATATTTGGGATTTTTAGCATTATACAAAACATAACAACTCCAAATATACTATCTTTTGCTTTTATAAATCCTTTAGTATCTGTATTACCAAGAGTTCTTATTGGTCTTACTTCTTACTATGTTTATAAAATAAGCTTTATTAAAAAGGATAACATAAGAATTGGACTAGCTGTTGTTATAGGTTCTCTAACTAACACTTTTGGCGTTCTTACTATGATATATGTTTTATATGCGGCCAAATTCGCCGCTTCTAAAGGCATAGATCCTTCTATCGCTGCAAATACTATTTATGGTATCGCTATAATGAATGGTGTACCAGAAGCCATCATAGCCACTATAATTACCATACCCGTTATATTAGCTATTAAGAAAATAAGAAAATAAAAAAAACAAGACACCTAGCATTTGCTAAGTGTCTTGTTTTCTATGCTTTTATACGTTTAACGCAGCCATTAATTCTTCTAATTTAAGACCATGAACCGCTGCCGCTTCTTCTAATGTTTCAGCTTGTGCTGAAGGGCATCCTACACAACCCATTCCAAAGTTCATTAATACTTGAACTGATTCTGGACTTTGTCTTACAACTTCGCCTATTGTCATATCCTTAGTTATTTTCATATTATCTACCTCTCTTTATGTTAATTTTAAATAATTGTACCAGAATTTTACTAGTAAGTAAATAAACATTTTTATTTACTTAACTTTAATTCTCATTCTCATTATATTTCATATAGTTTGATTTTACAAGTACGCACTTTTTTAATCTTTAGTATCCACTTGTATACCTTATTAAATATCTTCCCCAGTACTTATAATTTCCTATATTATAAAAAACATACGTATTGCAAAGATAAACTTTGTAATACGTATGTCTATATGCTATATTTCAGTTAACACCATTGTTTGATCTCTTTTAGGTCCTACTGATACTATCGAAACTTTAACTCCTGTAAAATCTTCAATTCTCTTTAAGTATATTTTAGCATTCCTCGGAAGTTCTTCATAACTTCTTGCATTAGCTATACTCGTATCCCAGCCATCAAATTCTTCATATACTGGCACGCATTTTGCTAAATCCTCTAAACTTGCTGGAAAATAATCTATAACACTTCCTTCAAATTTATAGCCTACACAAATTTTTATTTTCGGAAGACCTGCTAAGGTATCTATCTTAGTTACAGCAAAACTAGTAAGTCCTGAAATTCTTGCTGATGTTTTTAATATAACAAGGTCAAGCCATCCACATCTTCTTGCTCTACCTGTTGTTACACCAAATTCAAAGCCTTTTTGGCGAATCCATTCTCCTACTTCATCTTCAAGTTCTGTTGGAAATGGTCCTTTTCCTACTCTTGTAGTATATGCTTTGGCTATTCCTACAGCATTTGTTATCATAGTAGGTCCTATTCCTGTCCCAGTACAAACTCCTCCTGCAATGGTGTTGGACGAAGTTACAAACGGATATGAACCATAATCTATATCAAGAAGAGTCCCTTGTGCTCCTTCGAATAAAACATTTTTTCCAGATTTTATTGCATCATATATATTAACTGATATATCTTTTACAAATGGTCTCATTCTTTCTGCATATTCTAAGTACTCGGTGTATATTTCATCAAAACTCAAAGCTTTTCCACCCAAAACTTTTGTTATTATATCATTTTTCATTGATAAACTAGTTGTAAGTTTCTCTTTTAAAACATCTTTCTTAAGTAAATCACATACTCTGATTCCACTTCTTTCAAACTTGTCAGTATAACATGGTCCTATACCTTTTTTTGTAGTTCCAATATCATTTTTACCTCTTGCTATTTCGTATAAATTGTCTAGCTCTCTATGGTATGGCATTATAACCTGTGATCTATCACTAATCATTAATCTTTCTGGAGTTATGTTTTCACCTAGTACTTCTAAATAGTCAATTTCTTCAAATAATGCTTTTGGATCTATAACTACTCCATTACCTATTACATTCACTTTGTCTTTATATAATATTCCTGATGGGATTAAATGAAGTTTATACTCCTTTTCTCCTACGACTACAGTGTGACCTGCATTGTTTCCACCTTGAGATCTGACAACTAGGTCAGCTCCCTCTGCAAGATAATCCGTCATCTTACCTTTACCTTCATCTCCCCATTGGGCTCCTAAAACAATAAATGCTGACATATAAATTCCTCACTTTCTTTGAATTCAAAATAAATTTCTTAACTACTAAATGTTAAGATCCTTTGTTACCTATTAATGTTTACTTCATGTTAAATTATACACTTTAAATATTCATATAACTAATTATTTATGTTAAGCAATCTTAGATTTCCCTCTCTGCTATGTTTCTTGCTACTACCACACCTGTTGTAGATGCTTGCATTAGTCCTCTAGTTATTCCTGCTCCATCTCCTATGGTGTATAAATTGCTAACAGATGTTTCAAATTTATCGTTTGTACTAAACTTACTAGAATAAAACTTCACCTCTACTCCATATAGCAATGTGTTTTTGCTATATAAACCTGGTGCTATCTTATCGAACGCCTTTAATGCTTCTACAATAGATGTTAAGTGTCTTTGTGGCAATACGAAACTTAGATCGCCTGGTACCGCTGATTTTAGGGTAGGTACCGTAGTTGATTTACTTAATCTATTATAATCAGTTCTACTTCCTTTTAGTAAATCCCCGAGTCTTTGAACCATTATACCTCCACCAGTTAACATATTGCCTAGCTGAGCTATATATTTCCCATAACCAATAGGTTGATTAAAGGGCTCTGTAAATGTAGTAGATACAAGCATTGCAAAATTTGTGTTAGTTGTTCTAAGCTTTTGGTCTGAATAACTATGGCCATTTACAACTGCAATTGTATTGTCATCATAATATTCTGCTGATACTACTCCACCTGGATTCATACAGAAGGTTCTTACCTTATTGTCAAAAGTATCAGAATAGTATACTAATTTCGCTTCATATAAGTCCTTTGTTAAATGATCCATAACAGAATTCGGTACCTCTACCCGAACTCCAATATCTACTGCATTATTAGTAACCTTAATGTTATGTTTTTTAGCTTCATTTGCAGCCCATTCTGCGCCGCCTCTACCTGGCGCTACTACTACATACTTTGCATTAACCTTAACTGTACCCTCTTTATTTTTTAATAATACTCCAGTAGCTTTATTATCTTCTACTAATACTTCTTCAACTTCACTAAGTTCAATAAACTCCGTATTTGTATTATCCATTAAATGATGGTACATAGATTTTAAAACTTCATATGCAAGTTCTGTTCCTAAATGCCTTACAGGGCATTCAACAAGACGAATATTGTGCTTACTTGCTTCATATTTGATTTCATCAACTTTGTCACTGTTAAGTCCATAAACCTTTTCATTTGCTCCAAATTTTATATAAATATCATCACAATATTTTATTAATTTTTTTGATTCGTCTTCAGAAAAATATTCAAGAAGTCTTCCACCCACTTCCGGGCTTAGAGAAAGCTTACCATCTGAAAAAGCCCCCGCACCTGACCATCCAAATGTTATCCCACAAGGATTACATTTAACGCATTTACCAGTGATTCTAGCCGGGCATTTTCTTTTTTCTATACTTCTTCCCTTATCAACTATAAGTACACTAAGTTCAGGCTTTATGCTCGCAATTTCTAGTGCCGTAAATATGCCCGCTGGACCAGCTCCTACAATAACTACGTCGTAAAATTTTTTCATTTCACATACCCTCCTGTATAGCTCTGGGGGTAGATAATAATTCTCAATTATTATCTACCCTGCGTTCGTTTGGGTCAGATAACATTTATTAATTGTTATCTACCTTATATTATTCTGCAAAAAATAAATATTATCGCTGGTTGCAATACTACTTAATAATATCAGAGCAATATAAACCCGTCAATATAAAATGCGAATATTATTATTTTTTTTTTAATAATAGTTCGTATATATTCATTCTACAAATTTAATTATCATCTTCAATGCTGAAATGTCGTTAAAATTTAAAATACACTTACTCACATTGACTGAATAAGTGTATTTTTCCGGACAAATTTTATAACTTCTCAATTTTCGCTTCACAATTATAGAAATAATGATGAAGCGATTTTACTCATCCCATAAATCCTTTGTCAATTTTTCTATTTCTTCTTTTCTTTTCTTAGTTTCCTCTATGTTAATAGTTATACTTTCTGCTATATGTATAACCATCCCTTCTTCTATTCCTATTGGTAATTTTATTTTATCTATATTAATTATATTTCCGTCTTCCAGCTCTACGACTACATATTTTCCTTCTAATCTATCTATTATCCCCTTCATTTCCATCACCTTCATTTAAATATTTCTTATTTATTTTTTAACAAATCTCTTATAAACACTTATATTATCTAGGGATCTTATTCTATCTGAAAATTTGCCTTCCTCTGTATCCCCTAAGGCCTTATTCATATCATACATTCTTGCATCCATTATGTCCAAATGATGTAACATTTCTGCTTCTGGTATCATAGGCTTTTTAGGACTTCCATATTCAGCTTCATAATGATGAGCCAGCACCATATGCTGTAGTAACATAGATACCTCTTTGCCTGCTTTTACCTCAATACTTGCTGTTTCTATCATTTTAATACCTTGAACTATATGCCCTAAAAGTTGTCCTTCCACTGTATACTCGCTTACAATTCCAAGGTCACTCGCATTCATTTCGTATATTTTACCAATATCATGAAGTATTATACCTGCATATAGTAAATCTGTATTTAGAAAGGTATAAATTTCGCTTAATTTCTCTCCAGCCCTTAGCATGGTGGTTGTATGGTATAAAAGCCCTGCTCTTACAGCATGATGGTTAGACTTAGCTGCAGGATAATGCATTAGCTTTTCCTCATTATTACTTAAAATATTAGTAACTATATTTTGAATATCTATGTTTTCAATCTTGGATAAGTAATTTAAAATATCGTCATACATTTTTTCTGGTGAATACGGAGCCACTGCAACATAATCACAGATATTAACTTCATCTCTTTCCTCAGTTAATCTTATCTTCTCAATTTTTAATTGAAGCTTCCCTCTCCATTCATTTACAGTACCTTTAATTTTCACGAGTGCACTTTGTTTAAATGTATTTTCTAATTCCTCATTGCATTCCCAAAGCTTTGCATTTATATCTCCTGTGGCATCACCTAAATTAAAATCTAAATATTTATTTGAATTACTATTATTGCTAACCTTGCTATCTACTGATTTTATCACATAAAACCCTTCAACCCTGTCACCCTTTTTTATTTCGCTTATCATCTTCATTTCCATATTTATCTCCTTATATTGTGTTAATCATCACATTCGGTAATGAAATGTCGCTAAACTTATTATATATTTAATAGGTTATGCTGATACAAGTACTTAATATTTCTATATTTATTAATTAAATCACATAACTTTAATATATAGTTCAATTATACATCATTATTGTTTATACAACTAAAAAATCCTTCACTTAAGAAAGATTTTTTAATTTAATTTTTCTATAAAAATGCCAAAAAAATAAACCAAGGTTGCAAAAGAAATTCTTACAAACTTGGTTTTTTATTTTAGATTTGGAGCTGAAAAAGGGGATCGAACCCTCGACCTACGCGTTACGAGTGCGTTACTCTACCAACTGAGCTATTTCAGCATAAATAAAATGTTTTAAATTATTAATAAGTATACAAATTTTTATTTAATTTTAATCCATTTATATCTGTAAATGAATTAGTCGCAATCATAATAAGATCAATTAATGCCCATATTCCAAACCCGCCACTAGTTAAAATCATTAAAATTCCTGTACCTGTTTTACCCACATAAAATCTATGGATGCCAACTACACCTAAAAAAACACATAGTAATAAAGTTACTAACCAATTTTTTTCACTAATAGTTTGTACCCCATTCGAATCTTGCTTTATTAATAAATTAACACCACAGGTTTTACAAAAATTAGCTCTATCATCATTTTGAGATCCACACTTAAGACAGAACATTAAATCACCCTTACCATATTATTTAGAATGTTTCATTTACATTTTATCATATGTAACGACTTTTTACTATATATACAGTATAAGGTACATTCATGTAAATAACAAGTCAGTATACGAGTCTATAGTAAATTCTCAAAATTTAAAAAGAGTGACTGAAAAGCCACTCAAAATTATAGAGACATATCTTTAACACAACTAAGCCTTTTCATATAATCACTTTCAACAGAATCTACATCCTCCTCTTGCTGCTTATCGCTTTCTTTCTTAACATCCAGTTCATTGTTAGTTTGTGGTGTTACATTTGGCATAGCACCTTTAAAAAGCTCTCCAACTATATTACCTATATAATTTTTAACTTCAGGATTATCTAAAATATTTGCAATATCTACTGTATCTAATTGCTTAACTTTATTGCCATAGTCCCTGTAAAACCTCAGAGCTTGCTTTACAAGTTTAGAATTATTGATCCCTTTCTTCTCCATACCGCTCACATAATTAATTAAGTCTTTATCTGTTTCCTCTCCTAAGTTTGATGATACAGTTTTGCGGAGTGCGCCCATGATTATTGTCCTGCTTCCGTAGTTGCAGCAGCTTCTTTATTTCCATCCAAGTATTCAAGCACTAACAGTTCTTTATATCTTTCAGCAAATAATAGAGCATTAGCACATTGAGGATCTTTATTATCTATTAGTTTTGGCTCAGTTTTTTTAAACTCAGTTTGTAAGTAATCTAATAATAACTCAGCAGGCCCTCCTATTATTCTTATATCTTTACAAGTATTCGGTTTAAAAGAACTATTAATTGAACTAATTGCTTTCTCTACATAAGGTCTTAATACTAAGTCTTTAATGTCTTGTAAGACATTTGTCTCTCCAAAAGGTAGTTCATCATCTTCTAAGTATTCGATAGCATCTGATATATCATAATTACCATCAGAGCCTTCCGCAGAGTTGAACTTAGTAAGGAGTGCTTCTATTGTTGGTTCAAATCCATGTTGAGCAAAACTACTGGCCTTAGTCATTCCAAGCACTTTGTTACCAAATTCATCTTTTTCATATTTCCATTGAGATACATCTAAAGTACCACCACCAAAGTCAAGTAACAACATTGGGTAACTAAATATTTCCATGGTTTCAGCACTTAATGTGCCACCTTGTTTAAATACTTGTACATCTAAGATTTCTATATCATATGTTATGCTATTTATTGTTATGGATTGTCTTTCCATCTTCTTGATTTCATTTTTAAGTGGAATACTGTGGTCTATATAGTATTCCGCAGGAAGTCCAACAGCAAGTCTTACTTTTATCTTAGTCTCGCCTTTAAAACTTAGTGCAATAGCATTAAGCAAGTTGAGCTTGTAATGTTCTGACATGTATTTATTAGATTCCATGTTAAGCTTACCTTCTTTGTTACCTACAGTATAAAACTTACCATTCCAGATAATGTTACTTATTCCAGTAGCTCTTGAACCATGTTTGCTTACAGCAGATACACGACTCGCAAAAGTCACATTGGTACTTGTCTTTGTAAATGTATTTCCTATATCTACAGTTAGTACTGATGCTAGCACTTTCTTTAGTGCAGGATACTTCTTTGATATATCTGTTAAGTTCATTTTTATTTCCTCCTAAATTTTTCTAATTATACTCCTTCCGTATATATTCTATATTATGTATTAATATCCTTCTTTTGTAAAAAATATATTTATAAATATTTATAAACCTATATATATATATTTATCTGCATACTTATAAATGTATATATATATATCTACAAATGTAAACATATATATATCTACAAATGTAAACATGTGTAGATTTAAAATAATAATTCATTTATAGCACACTCATGATAGAGCCCTCTTCCTCACTATCTATTAATAAAAAAATAGGATAACAAAATTAAAAAATTTTGTTATCCTATAATAATTAAAGTGGATTAAGCCACCTTAGTGGATTCTTAATCCCTATGAATTACATCAAGCCTTGCAAATTTACTGAATTGACCTATCCATGCAAGCTTTACTGTGCCTATAGGTCCATTCCTTTGTTTTGCTATTATAAGCTCTGCTATATTTTTATCTTCCGTTTCAGTATCATAATACTCATCTCTATATAAGAACATAACGATGTCAGCATCCTGCTCAATCGATCCTGATTCTCTAAGGTCAGATAACATGGGCCTATGGTCAGCTCTTTGCTCTGGCGCACGTGACAGCTGTGATAGTGCAATAACTGGACACTGCATCTCTTTAGCAAGGGCTTTAATTGATCTTGATATTTCAGATACCTCTTGTTGTCTATTTTCTGGATTATTACCAGACATAAGTTGAAGATAGTCTATAACTATCATATCAATACCGTGCTCCATTTTTAATTTCCTACATTTTGACCGCATATCCATTATAGAAGTACCTGCTGTATCATCAATGAATATTTTAGAAGCAGCTAGCGGACCAGAGGCTTTTGCTATATTTTCCCAATCCTTATCTTCTAAATTACCATGTCTAAGTTTTGACATATCAACATTCGCTTCTGAACAAAGTAATTTATAGGAAAGCTGCTCCTTAGACATTTCTAGTGAAAATACCGCTACATTTTTACCTTCCCTAAGTGCCGCATACTCAGCTAAATTTAGTGCAAAGGTAGTTTTACCCATAGATGGCCTTGCCGCAATAAGGATCATATCTCCCTTTTGGAATCCAGCAGTTTTATCATCGAGTTCTGGGAAACCACTAGGTATTCCAGTTGTTTCTCCTTTATTATTAAAGATTCTTTCTATTTCTAAAAATCCTCTCTCAAGTACAGTATTCATTGGTTCAAAATCACTTGAATTCTTTCTTTCAGCTATATTAAATACCTTTTGTTGTGCAAGATCCATTACTGCTTCTACATCATCCTGCTTGTTATAACAATTTTCCATAATCTCAGTAGAAGCTCTAATAAGTTTTCTTAAAATAGCTTTATCGTCTACAATTTTTATATACGAACTTAAATTAGCAGTCGAGGGTATTGAGTTACTTATCTCTGTAATATAAGTAATTCCACCTGAAGCTTCTAATTTTTCAGCAGAACGTAAATGCTCAAGTAAAGTAATCATATCAATAGGTGTATCCTTTTGATATAAATCAAAAATAGCATTAAATATAACTTTATGAGAATCTCTGTAAAAATCATCACCTTTTAAAACCTCCACTACCCTTGATATAGCGGTTTTATCTATAAGCATTGATCCAATTACCGATTGTTCTGCTTCTAAGTTATAAGGCAGACTTCTAAGAGGTGTATCCATTTTTCATCTCTCCTAAAGTAATGTTTATGCCCTGCTAAAAATTCAGCATCGAAGATGATGAACAGCTTCGGAAGTGATGATTTAACAGGGCCATTAATTATAGTTAGTTTTATACTTATGCGAAGACTAATTTCATTAGTTCTTCAATGTTTGATGCAGCTTTTGTTTCAATATCCACAAGATCAATCGGTACTTCTTTTTCGTTATCACTTGGAAGTATAACAAGCTTAATTCCTTTTCTTCTTGCACCATAAATCTTTTCGAATATGCCGCCCACCGGTTTTATAATACCTCTTAATGATATTTCTCCAGTTACTGCAATATCCTGCCTTAAAGGTTTGTCTAATAGTGAACTAATTATGCATACCGTTATAGCCGCTCCGGCCGATGGTCCATCGATTTTACCACCACCTATAATATTTACATGTATGTCATAGTCCTTAATATCTTTATTAGTTGTTTTTCTTATTACTGATGCAGCATTAAACACTGAATCTTTAGCCATGCTTCCAGCAGTATCATTAAATCTTACCTGTCCTTTACCTTTTTCCTTGGCCTCAAATACTGATGTTTCTATTTCTATAGTTGATCCTATGTATCCTGATACTCCAAGTCCATATATGTGACCAACTTCAGATTTAACTACCTTATCTAATTCCTCATAGGGAGTTAATCTACTTATAGATATAACATCTAATAAGTCCTTAATTTCAATTTTAATTTTAGAATCCTTTATTGATTCTCCATTCTGCATAGCATACCCATACGCATCTGCCAAAATATTTACAGCTTTTCTTCCTTCAATAGTATACCTGCTAATTGTTTCAGCTACTCCATCTCCTACTTCAACCTCTAATTTATTAGCAGCATTTACTACGATATTTTCAATATCCTTCGCAGTTAATGGTTCAAAATAAACTTCAGTACATCTTGATCTGAGTGCTGGGTTTATTTCTGATGGTTCTTTGGTTGTTGCCCCTATTAATACAAAATCTGCTGGAGCACCTTTATCAAATAAATATTTTATATATTTAGGTGTGTTTTCATCTTCAGGATCATAATAAGATGATGAATACTCAACCCTTTTATCTTCTAACACTTTAAGCAGTTTGTTTTGAAGTATATTATCAAGTTCTCCTATTTCATCAATAAATAATATTCCTCCATGAGCCTGCGTAACAAGTCCTGTTTTTGGTTCAGGAATTCCCCCCTCAGCTAGATCTCTTTTACTTCCCTGGTATATCGGGTCGTGTACAGATCCAAGTAACGGATTTGTTATTTCTCTTGGGTCCCATCTAAGTGTCGCACCATCCACTTCTACAAATTTAGCATCTTTATCATAAACCGTGTAACTTAGCTTTTTAGCTTCTTCAAGAGCAAGCCTAGCTGCAGTAGTCTTACCAACTCCTGGTGGTCCGTAGAGAATGATATGTTGAGGATATGGCGATGCCATTTTAGATAACAGAGATTTTATAGCTCTTTCTTGTCCAACTATTTCACTAAAGCTCTCTGGTCTTAGCATAGCTTGTATATTTTTAGTAAGTTTTCTTTTATCAAGTGCTTGAAGATCATCATATTTCTTAAGCGTTTTAGCATTTTCAGGACCTTTTTGTTTCTTTATTATGCTAAGCCTTACTTCATCAATATATTTATCTTGCTTTTCCATTAGATTTTTTTCTACTTCAGCTTCAATTTTATTTTGCACATATCTTTTAGCAATTTCTTCAGTAAGCCACTCATTAGTGTTGTCTAGCACCTCATGTACATTTTTTTGATTCGGAACTATCTCTATGCCCTTACCATTACTAATAATCTTATTTAAAGCATATAATCTTTTATACATGTCTTCGCTTTTAATATGCTTTTGAAGTTTAAATTTTATAGTTTTAGCCTTTATACTGCTCTCATCTATTACATTCCTCATTATTTCATATAAAACGTCGATTTGTGTATCTAGTGGTAATGTATCTTTTGTAACTTGTTCTCCAATTTGATTAACGTATAATGTCTTCAAAGTCAATCCGCTTCCATAAATATAACTATCAAATATTTACTAAAGCGTTTCCTCCCTTCGTTTTATATGATTATTCCTCACAAACAAGAACTTTTATCTTAGTAGATATTTCTGGATATATTTTAATTTCTACTTCATAAGTTCCTAATAATTTTATTGTATCTGATACTATTTTCTTTTTATCAACATCTAAATTACATTGTTTATTTAAAGCTATTGCTATATCTTTACTTGTAATTGCACCGAATAGCTTTCCATTTTCTCCTGCTTTTCCAATTATTTTCACAACTTTATCCTTAAGTTCATTAGCTAATTTTTGCGCATCCTCAATCTCAGATGTTTTCTTTTTTCTCTCAATTTCATTCTTTTTATTTAACATGTGCATATTCGAGTCTGTAGCTTCCGCCGCGAGTTTCCTTGGAAATAAATAATTCCTCGCATATCCATCTGCAGCATTTATCACATCATCCTTTTTACCTACACTTTTAATATCTTTTAATAATATAACTTTCATTATTTTTCACCTTCCCTTATGTATTTGTCTATAGCCTTATTTAATTTCACCACTACTTCTTCAAGTTTAAGTGAAGTAAATTTTGTGCCAGCCATAGTCATGTGTCCACCCCCACCCAATGTCTCGAGTATTAGCTGTACATTTATTTTCCCAAGAGACCTTCCGCTAATAAATACTTCATCTCCTACTTTAACAATAACAAATGATGCTTCGATGCCATTAATATTTAAAAGCTCATCCGCTGCTTGGGCCGCTAATACAACGTCTTCTATTGTTAGAGGACAAACAGCTATAGCAATTTCATTTTTAACCTCTGCTGATCTTATAATATCAGCTCTTTTTAAATAAATATTTAAATCATCAGAAAACATTTTTTTAACATCCATAGTATCTGCACCATGACGCCTTAAAAAAGCCGCTGCTTCAAAGGTCCTCACTCCTGTTTTAATAGAAAAATTCTTTGTATCTACACATATTCCAGCCAGGAGACACACTGCTTCTATATTCTTAAGCTTTGGCTTATCTACCATGTATTGAATCATCTCTGTAACTAATTCTGCAGTAGACGATGCGTAAGTTTCCATATAACTGAGCACTGCACCGTGTATAAAATCTTGCGATTTTCTATGATGATCGATTATAACTACTTTTTCTACATCTTTAACTATTTCTAAATTTTCCACATGACTTTCATTGTGGACATCTACTATTATAAGCAGACTATTTGAATTTTTAACACTTTTAAATTTCTCACATGTTATAAACGTATTTTTGTATTCTCCATCTTCAAGTAATATATCCATCATGCTTTTTATGCCACTATTTACACCTTCGAGAATAATGTAGCACTCTTTGTTTAAACTATTAATAATACTATATAGACCAATAGCTGAACCTAAACAATCAGGATCAAAATTTGTGTGCCCCATAATGAAAACTGTATTACTCTCATTTACTAAATCCATTAACGCATGGGCAATAACCCTTGCTCGAACCTTGGTTCTTTTCTCTACCTCTTTTGTTTTTCCTCCAAAGAAAGATAGTTTATCACCTTTTTTTACCACTACCTGGTCACCACCACGACCCAATGCGAGTTCCTTAGCTGAAGTAGCAAATTCATAGTTTTTAAGTGGAGTATCTTCTCCTCTACCTACACCTATAGTTAAAGTAACTGCAAGTTTATTACCATTGCTTATTTCACGAACATTATCTAGAATATCAAATTTCTTTTCTATTTCTTTTTCAATATACTTATCTTGAACTATAATAACATACTTATTCGATGTATATTTTTTTACCACAGCATTTACACTCTGACCATAGCTATTTATTGTTCGCTCAATATCCGCTACAAGCATCGGTGCCTTATCTTCCTCTGTAGTTTTAACAACATCATCAAGATTATCAACTTCTACTAGCATAATACTTTCCCTGTTACCGTTAATACCTTTGACTAAATTAGTCTTTTCCGTTATATCATAAAAATATAAAAGCATAATCTTATCTTTAACATTTTTATTTTCGTTTGTATCAACAATATTGGTGTAAATTTCATACCAATTATTCTTTATTCTAATATTGGGAAATATATTTTTTTTACCCTCTAAAACTTGTTTTAGATTAAGCTCCTTAATTATCTCTCTAATATTCCTATTTAAAAGATCCTCACCTTCGAGCATTGTTGTTACACTTTGATTATACCATAAAATGTTTCCCATATACCCTATTATTATTAGTGGAAAAGGAAGTTTTACCAAAGTACTTGTAGTTGCTATATCAAGTTTAGATGAAAAATTCTCGATAAACTTTTTCCATTCGTTTTTTTTAATTTTAGAGTTGTAAATATTATACACTACTAGTATTGCATATAGCACAAGCGCTAGCCATCCTACTTGCAAATGTCCATAATAAAATATTATATATATAAGTAAGGCCATAGTCACCATATATATTTTATTATTAACATTAAAGTAATTATATTTATTATCCATGATCCGCCCCCAATTATTTTCTTTTAAATCTATATGGGTCAAGCTTTCTAAAGTCAAAAGCCATTTCCATGAGTCCTATTGAAAAGTAAATGTTACCTAGAGGCGATATTATTATTAACACCAAAATTAATAAAACTAGTGGTTTAGATAAATTTCTTTTAACTCTTAGAAAATATGCACTTGCAGCTAATCCATTTATAATAAACACATACTGCGTAAGTATTTGAGATGAATTTAGTATATAATCCCCACCAAATATATTTTTCGATGAAAGTATTATGCCTATACATACAGTGCCTATTAATACGGCTCCTACTATGTTATTAACACAAAATCTGCTGAAAGGTAATACTTTCTCCATTTTATAGTTTAGCTTCGCGAGTATCGCTCTAGACACTGTATAATTCAAATAAGCTGATACTAAGGATAACAGAAAGATAGTTGCAGGTATTAACGCTAAAACTAGCATTACATCTATTTTTTTTATTAATTCAAAATTTTCCTCTAAAAGCTTGATTTGTTCTGGCGATATTCCAGCTTGTGAATAAAGGGTTTTCACACCATCCAAGGACGCTTGCATTGTTTGCTTCATAAACTCTAAATTTTTGGAAAGAAAATTTATAAAACTTACTTTTTCTATAAGTAGCATAGAAAAAGCTACGGTTAATATGTTAGATATTGCAGAACCAATAGCTAAAAATAATAACGTTGTAGATGGCTTTTTATTATTCTTAACACAGTATCCAAGTAAAATACCAATAATGCTGTAAGTTATAGCTGAATATATTGCCATTATTGGATTATAGACTAAGGATGTTAAAATTATACTCAAAAATATAGCAGTAATTGCTATTTTTTTGTTATGTCTTATATAGAGTATTGCCACAGGAATTGGTAATATTAATGTTCCTATAAATGATACAATTGGCAAGTATCCTGTTATAATCATTATTACTGAAATTATAACAGATATAAGTGAAGCTTCTACAATTGCCTTTGTACTATAATTTTTCTTCTCCATTTTTTCCTCCATTACTTATCTTCCTTTTATATGCGTATATAGTTTACTCAGATCTTTCCCATCTTTTTCTATACTATCCTCTTCAACTATTCCCACCTTTAGTTTCTTTTTCATGCTCTCATCAACAGCTACATTAGAGTATCCTAGCCTTTCACCTAATATATATAAAAGTATTATTGCCCCTGAAATACAATCTAGTATGGCGTCTTGAGCAACATTGCTTCCTCTGCTTAGCAATTTAAAAAAATCACCTATTATACATAGTAGCTCAGCCTTCAAACTTTCAATTATCTTAACATTAGACATTATATTAAAATCTTGTCTTTTCATAGTATATCATCCCCCTTGTAGGCTTATGCTTATAGTTCTATTTTAGTTATTCATCTAAATTTATGCAACTAAAGTTTATTTCTATAAATACAATCCAAACTCTACTATCTAACAATAATATCTAATTCTTTTTAAGGTTTACAATTTATGGATTTCAATTATAAGTATACTACAAATCACACTACGAGATATATACTTTTATATTTATATTTTAATTATTGACTAAAATCTTTGTTTTTATTTTATAATCTGTTATTAGATACATGAAAAAAAATAAAAGCAGCTACCGTAAGGCGCTGCTTTCAGTCATTTACTTTTTATTAGTAAGAGCTTACTATTTATTAGTAAGAGTTTACTATTCTGTAGTAAATGGTAGTAATGCTATGTTTCTTGCTCTTTTTATAGATACAGTAAGCATTCTTTGGTGTTTTGCACAGTTTCCAGAAATTCTTCTAGGAAGAATCTTTCCTCTTTCTGTAACATATTTTCTCAATTTATTTATATCTTTATAGTCGATTGCAGTTGCTTTATCCATACAGAAAGCACAAACTTTTCTTTTCATTCTCTTTCTGTTTCCGCCAGCACCGCCGCCGCTTCTTTTATGTTCGTTCATAGCCATTATTTTTTTCCCTCCTTACCTAATATTAGAATGGAATATCTCCATCATCAATTGGTGTTATATCACTATCACTGCCAAAATCATGAGACCCGGCATTTGATTCGCTGTTATTTCCACCTTGATTAGTATTCGCAGCCGATTCTTTATTGCCTCCCCATTCAAGGAAGTCAACTTCATCAGCAATCACTTCAGTAACATATCTTCTAGTACCGTCTTTAGCCTCATAATTTCTAGTTTGAATACTTCCAGAAACGCTCAAAAGTTTGCCTTTGCTCATGTAATTAGCAGTGGCTTCCGCTGTCTTTCCAAATACCACTACTGGTATAAAGTCTGCTTCCGGTTGACCTTCTCGCTTGAATCTTCTATTAACGGCTACAGTAAATGTGGCTACAGCTGTTCCTGTTCCTTGAGCAAATCTTAGCTCAGGATCTTTTGTTAATCTACCAACTAAAACAACTTTGTTCATAAAAGCACCACCTATTTTTCTGGATTTATTATGATATGTCTTATAACACTGTCAGTAATTCTGAATACTCTATCTAATTCTTTTGGTAATTCAGGATTTGAATTGAAATTGATTAAAGTGTAGTGACCTTCACCAACTTTTTGTATTTCGTAAGCTAACTTTCTCTTACCCCATGCATCAATATTTTCAATTACTCCACCATTGTTTTCAATTACACCTTTAAACTTTTCAACGTTTGCTTTAACAGCTTCTTCGTCTAATGAAGGATGTAATACAAATATAGTTTCATACTTTCTCATTAATTTCACCTCCTCCCCTCGGACTAACGGCCATGCATTGCACGGCAGGGATTACAATAATAGATTATATCACTTAATCATGTATTAATCAAGCAATTATTCTATTTTCTATTATATTTCCCCTATTCCTTATTAACTAAATTTTCTTTTATAATTTTCTTTACTCCCGAATCAAATTTTATTCTTGGTAGCATCACTATCCGACCGCAGCCTAAACATTTTATTTTTATATCTGCTCCGAGCCGTACAATTTCCCAGTTCTTACTACCGCAAGGGTGAGTTTTTTTCATTTCAACAATATCCCCTAAATTAAATACCTTCACTACATATCCCCCCTATAATTCATTATTAAAATCCACTAAAGCTAAATACATATTTCTAATACACATCTATATATTTAGAGTTTATTTATTTCAACTATATTGTCAAAACTTTTACACTTTCTCCATCTCTTACAAAGATTTCCTTTACTTTTATGTTTTCTGACTTTATAAGATTAATTATGCTTTTAATATTTTCTTCTTCAATTTTTAAACTAATCCCACAGCTTTTAGTTATATATGTTGGTGTAGGAATCACTACTACCTTAACCTGTTTTTTTATTGTTTCTCTTTCTGCTTTCATCGCTTCAAGTGTATTTTGAAATGTTACTATATAATATTTATTCAATGTTTGTCACCCTATCCTATTTGTTAAATATTGTTAAAGCTTAATAGTTTTATCTGCATTATTCATTAATTGTACAATAAAATACATATTTGATATTTCTCCAATAGCATGCTTATCCTTTAAATTATAAAAATCAAGACAAACTCCACAAACTGATATATTTGTTCCTCTTTCTATTAGCTTGTTTAAGCTATCTAATACAAGTGAATCCTCTGTAGTAAGTTTTACTCCTCCATTAATAAAAACAAGATCATTAGGTATTGTATCCGCTTCTGATAATGCAAATAAATAGCTTTTCATAAGTACATTACCCAGTTCGTCATCACCTAGGCCTAACTTATC
This sequence comes from Clostridium sp., assembly GCA_047624165.1. GTDB lineage: Bacteria > Bacillota > Clostridia > Clostridiales > Clostridiaceae > Clostridium_AD. Next base: position 23,894 of record JBLHPD010000039.1, read on the forward strand.
GGTAGCTATTACCAAAGTAAATTTTTTATTTTCATTCATTTCCACATTTACTACTGCAATTTTGTCTTTAGTTATATTTATTAAATATAATTTATCTTTTTCTTCTACAATGCTCTTGTATCCACTACCTTCAGCTAATTTTACTATATTGTTTTTAGCAACCAAATTATCTACAATGATTGTACTTTCTCCACTTTCAATTGAATCAAAATATTTTTTTGTTTTTACAACTGGTATTGGACATTGTAACCCCTTGCAATCTATTATATTATTCATATTATTTCCGTTTCAAGTTAATTTTCTTATAAAACTAACCTAATAACAGTCACACCCCTTTCTTTGTTAATACTGTTGATTTGGTATACATTTACAGAACTTTATATTATAATATTGTTGTATGTATTACTATAAAAATGAGTCTTGATAACATATTAATTTTTCATTTTTATCTTATCTAAAATTATAAATCGTTTTGGAATAATTTTTATAAAAGCTCTACATTTTATTCTTTCGCTAATATTATTATAAACTATTTACGGTGTTAATTATATCAAAACAAAATTTAACTTGTTATTGATAATATTAATATATACTGTATCTTCTATAGAGCATATTAATACTATTTTTTTATTTTGTAGAATTGGAGGAAATCATGAAAATATATTTAGATAACGCAGCCACTACATTTCCTAAACCACCAGAAGTGTATACTTCAATAATGAATTATATGATGAACATAGGTACTAACCCAGGAAGAGGTGCTTCCACTGCAACCCTTGCCGGTAATAAAGTTATATTGAATTGTAGATATGCCTTAATGGATTTTTTTCACTTCGATAAAGTTGAAAATGTAATTTTCACACCAAATATTACTACTTCATTAAATACTCTTATAAAATCCTCAGTAAAAAAAGGATGGCATGTAATAACTTCCTCAATGGATCACAATGCTACCTTAAGACCCTTAAATTCTCTTTCTCAAAAGGGTATTATAGAATTGGACATTGTTCCTTGTTCAAAACAAGGCATAATAAGTGTAGAGGATTTTAAAAATACACTTAAACCCAACACAAAATTAGTAGTCCTGTCTCATTCTTCTAATCTTATTGGAAGCATTCAACCAATAGAAGCTATAGGCAAGATATGCAAAGACAAGGGCATTTATTTTATTATAGATGCTGCGCAAACTGCTGGAGTATTACCACTAGATTTTTATAAATTAAACTGTAATGCCCTAGCTTTTACAGGTCATAAAAGTTTACTCGGTCCCCAAGGCATTGGTGGATTTTTAATTGATGATAATTTAAATCAGCAATGCAGCTCATTTATAGAAGGTGGGACCGGTAGTCTCTCATCTAGTACTTCTCAACCTGATTTTTTGCCTGATAAATTTGAAAGTGGGACTTTAAATGGCCCAGGTGTAGCCGGACTTTTAGCTGGTATTAACTTTATTAACTCAGAGGGGCTAACCTCTATTCGTGAACATGAAGAGTATTTATGTAAAAATTTTATAGAAGGTTTATTAAATATAGCTTCTATTGATGTTTATGGTTGTAGAGACATTTCTAAAAGAACTGCTACTATTTCTGTTAATTCTACAAAAATCGACAATTCAGAATTAGGATTTATACTAGATAGTGAATATGGAATTACTACAAGAACCGGTCTTCACTGTGCACCTCTTGCTCATAAAACTATTGGAACATACCCAACTGGTACCCTAAGATTTGGTATCGGACCTTTTAACGATATTAAGGATATTAATTATACACTGAGCTCTCTCAATACTATTCTTAGAAAGGTGTGATTTACTTACATGGATAATATTCTAATGAAAATTGATAAACTAGCTATTTTCTTTGTTTTGTATACCTTTGTTTTTGTAATCTTCTTTGCAACTATAGGTTATACACTTCCTTTTGTTTTGGCTCTTATTTTAGCTTTACTCCTTAAAACGCCAACAAAATATTTGATGAAAAAATTCAAATTCAATAATACCATAGCTTCCTTATTTACTACTACCATATTTTTTACTGTAATTGTTATATTTTTAGCTTTAATTATCGCCACTATAACATCAGAAACAATACTACTTGGAAAAAATCTTCAAACATATATTACTTTAAACAAAGATATTATATTTAATTTTTTTAGTAATTTACAAAATTACTATAAAAACTTAGACCACAGCATCCTTGCTAATATTGAGTCAAATATTACTAACTATATAACCAAAACTATAAATTTTAGTATGAGTGCATCCACGAAAATTTTTTCACAAACTCTAGGTTTTGTTGCTACTATACCTTATACTTTAATGGTTTTATTATTTACTTTACTTACAACATACTTTTTTACAAAGGATTTATCATCTTCAAGCAAAAAAATATTTGATTTAATTCCTGGTAAAAATGGCGATCGAATACATTATATATTTAATGAATCAAAAAAAATGTTTAAAAACTATTTACTTTCTTATTTACTGATAATTACTATAACATTCTTAGAAACATTAATTGTATTTTTTATTTTTAAAGTTAAGTATGCCGTAACGCTAAGTATATTATGTGGAATATTTGATTTGCTCCCTATTTTAGGTATAGGAGTCATATATCTTCCTTTAATGATAATATTTTTAATATCTCATAATTATGTAGCCACTTTAGGCCTTCTGATATCTTATGTGATTATCACCATAGTGAGGCAAATTATTGAGCCTAAGATTGTGTCTTCATCACTAGGTATTAATCCGGTGGCAGTTCTTGCCTCTATATTTATAGGATTAAATGCAAATGGTATTATTGGAATGCTATTTTGTATGTTTTTAGTTTTGTTTTACAATATATTGAAAAAAGTTGAAGTTTTATAGAATAAAACACCTCCTAAATGGCTAAAATCCAAATAGGAGGTGTTTTATGGTAGATAAAGTTATTTTAGATTCTATGTCCAGTGATTGCACTTTTAAATTAAGAGATATTATAAGTAAGTATATTTTACCCATAACTAAATGTAAAAGGCCAATTATTATTTTGTGTATTGGTACTGACAGATCTACTGGTGATAGTTTAGGACCACTAGTCGGAAACAAACTTAAATTTTTAATTAGAAATAAAATTCATATTTACGGTACTCTTGAGTGTCCAGTACATGC
>JBLHPD010000040.1:0-27043 GCA_047624165.1 Clostridium sp.
TAGGAGCTTTGTTATAGTAATAATCTGCTTAGTAAAAAAGCAAATAGCCACTAGATAATTATTAGTATTATAGTTGTAATTTGACTTAGGAATGCAGTTACATAAAGCTATATTTTGACGCACTACATTTCAGCAAAATTGGGATATGATTATTTTAATATCGACAAAATAAAAGATATGAAGAAGGAAGAAGCAAGATCATATCTGAGAAATGGAATGGGGCTCAGTCTAAAAAGTTTGTTGTTATATTTTGATGAAGAAGATAAATTGAAAGATAACACATTTAGACAAGTAACTTGTGTTGGAGATAAATACGAAATTGTATCTTATCCACTGCTTATAAATAAACTTTTAAAAGCGGGTTCAATCGATATACGAGAATATACTTATAAAAAATTTGAAAGAGTAAATGCATTCCTTGCTGGTATTGATAGGTTAAATGATGATAATGACAATAAAGAGCAGGTTGAAATATGAATTCTAATTTGGCAATGAGATAGAACAACACAAATTCCAATTTGTAGAGTCGAATTAATATAATTTTAGGCTCAGTTAATTCGCATATTTTTTATTTTGAGTAGCATCAGTCAATGATACGGGGCTCTAGAGTAATTTCTATTAAGAGCTCCATCCTTGTATATATGATAGAATTAACAACTATCGTAAATTTTTCCTCGAAGGTATGCTAATTCCTCTTTGAGTTTCTTAATTTCATTCACTTGTTCTTTGATACGCTTATTCTTAGATGCAATCAAAATATCTTTACTTGCATCTGTCATTTCTCTTTTAATTTGTTTTGGGGATGGTAAGCCTTCTTGTTGTTTACGTAATGTTTCAATTCTATCTCGTAACTCTTGATTATTATAAATGTATGTTTTTGTAACAACAGATTCCATTGAAACACTGTTAAAATTGATTTTAGCCTTATCTTTTATAAGTCTTTGAATTGCATCATTGACCTTCTGCAGGGTACTCGCTTTCTTCTTCTGTGCAAAAGCTTTTAATCCATCTGTATTGCGCTTAGAAACAGCACTACTATCCATTGGTACGTTCCTCCCTAGTATATTCTCGACCTTTTTTTTCGCATTTATGATGTATTTCCCCTTTTTTTAATACTGCTAAAATAACTTCATATCGTTCAAGAAGAACTTGATTTTTATCAATCCACACGCTACGATTTTGAAACTTACCTCGTTCAATAATTGTTTTTGTTTCCTGTATTTCCATTTCAAATTGAGGTATAAAATCCGGTGTAGTGCAAAGATTCCTGCAGGTTAGACAAGGGTTTAGCTGTGTATGACATTCTTGCTTTTTCGGCTTCATACAATAACCTAGTGGCATGCGTACTGCATCTAAATTATGCCTTATGTATTCCCACTCAATGACATCTTCATTTTCTATATCGGAAATATCTATTTTTTTTATTTTCCCGATATCATCAATTCTAAATAAACCTTGCTTAGTAGCCTCCTCCCATGATTTTCTCATAGTTGTATCAAGTATCTTGGCATATGTTAGTGTCATTTCAGGCGAGGCGTGAGCCATCCATTTTTGAACATGTAGTAGATTCATGCCATTATTGATAAGTTCAATTCCTTTTGTATGCCGAAAGGCATGATTTCTAATATGAAACAAATTACCGTCATCATCTGTAATATTATATTTTTTAGCATATCTATTAAGACTTTTGCTAATAGAGCTACATACAGGTGGCAGACCTTTCCGTGGGCCTGAAAGTTCTGCAAATAAAAATTTTTGAGGATTATTTTCACCAGTACTCCCTTGCGTAATTTTTTCAATTACTGCCTTTATTACAACCTCTACTTCTTCTGTAATTGGTATTCGATGGTTGAGAACTTGTGTCTTTTTTATATCTCCACATAGATACCAGCCTTGCTCAGTTTTTTCTAAGCATGAATCATATTTTAAACTTAAAACATCTGAAATTCTCCAGCCAGAAGCTCTTAGTAAAATTACTATAGGAATATACCTTGGAGGAGAAAGATTTTCTAAATTATCTTCAATTTGCTTTATTACTCCTTCAGGAATATATTTTATACTGTTTTCAGAAGTTTTTAAGTAACGTGGAATATCCTCTTTAAACAGTATTGTTGTTATTGGCTTTTGAGGAGATTCTTCGTAATCCAATCTTTGAATTGTATCTAAGAAGGTTCGTAGTGTTATTAGGTAGAAGGTTTGGGCCACTTTTTTCTCGTTTGTATACTTACGGTACCAAAAAAGATATTCCTCCATATCTTTTCTAGTAAGTAATCTTAAATCACTCCAAGAAGGTTTTTTTTCATTAATAAACAGAAAAAATACCTTTATAGCTTTAATGTCAGTTCGACATTGACCGTGAGATAGATAACTTATCCTAAATTTAATATATCTTTTCACCAAATTAATAAACTTAGATGGAATCTCATTAAATTTCAGATAATATTCAGCTTTAGTGTAATCAATCCTTGAGCCAGGTATATTACGTATATCCCAAATATCTTTATCAAATTCTATTCTTGTATCATAAAGATTAAAGTAAAATTCATAAAGTTGATTGAGTAAGCTTTCATGTTTAGTAAATCTATGATCGCTGTTGTTTTTACGAAGTTGTATACCGTTTTCAATCAAAAATGAGCGTAATAGAATTAAGCTTTTATCAATATCTAGCTCAGTGAAACTACTAATATATGGGTAGTATTGAGATAAAAAAATGCTACCATTTTAAACGATTTACAATAATTTTCAATGACTGTGTCATATAGTCTAACGCCCTTATATTTGATACGGCTCAATACAAAATATTTAACTTGATCCTTAATGTCAGGAGAAAATACTGAAAAATCTATGGTACTATAAGTTTTTTCCTGAACACAATTTTTGAATTCATCAAACAAAGGATGATCAGTGTTCCAAATATCATTTTTCAAGTAGCCATTAATATTATTTCTTACCTCATGTGATTTTACTCCAGTTTGATTTGATTTAAATAAAATATTCATAAAATAGTATCACTCTTTTCACTACGTCTTAATTTCATTTTTTCTTCAGCCTTTTCCCAATCTTGACGAATATCTTCGTCAGATGGATGAATATACATCTGCATTGTAGTTTGAATATGCGCATGTCCGGCACGCTTCATAAGATGCTCATCCCTCCATCCTGCTTTTCGAAGTTCTGTTAATGATGTGTGTCTTAAAACATGAGGGGTAACAGATATCCCCGTTTTATTTCTAAGTCTTTTAAATAAAGAAACAATATCTTGATATTCTAATGGAAAGTATCTGTTTTTACCTGAAAGTTTTATAAATACGTGATTAGTATCTACTTCATCGCTATGATATTCAGCTATATAGTCCATATAAAAATTCATCAAATCTGAGGATACATCTATAGTTCTAGGACTGCATATTGTTTTAATCTCTGCATGATTTTGAAGCCCTAGTTACGTTGAGGCCCAAAATTTAAGCACCTTATTTAAAATTAATAAAACCACAAAACCCTATATTAAAACTTACCTTAAATTACATATTTAAGGTATAGCTTATAAAAAAATTCAACCGTTTTGAATAAAGTTTAACCTCCCCTCTTACCTACTCGCTGCCAATAGCCAAATTTGACTTTACAATTTTCATTCCACCATTAGACTGTGTGGGAACTTATAATATGTTTTTCAAATTTAAATATTTATGAAGTCAATCCGAAGTGTTTTTTTCGCTATTAATAACCCATTCTGTGCATGGTTTATATTGTTTGATACTATTTTTTCTAATTTTTAACATACATGATTCTTCCCATTCTTTTCTTTTCTTAGAATAAATGCACTGTTTATTATTAAAAAACAGTGCATAGCAAATGCCAGTATTCATAATAGAACTATTATAAATAATTCCATCAATCTTACAATTATTTTCAGATAAAAACAAATGTCTAAAATACTCTGCAACCACCTGAACTGGAACGTATTCCACACTTTTAAGCTTTTCTATCTTTCTTGTAATATTTTCATTAAATCTTTTTAAAAAAATTATTGCTTCTATTTTATTTCTATTTTGTTCATCAAATAAACTTGGAACTTTTATATAATTTATTTTAGTAAAATCAACACACATAATATTCCTCATATTATAGAATTCTGTAACCGTTGCTATTTCTTTATCTCTGTCATAAATTTCGAGTAAAGCTGTATTTATGTCGTTCGCACAATAAAACATAGAAATACCTTCTGGACTCATTCTATTAGATTTAGCAAATTCGCTAGGTGGTGAACCAAGTGTAGTCGCATCTTCTAATTTTTCAGTACTATTATGCATACGACCTCTATAAAAAGTTGTACGTTTCGGAATACTTTTAACTAAGCCTAGATTTCCAATACTTTCTCCTATATATTTTAAGATTTCAAATGGTTCTTTTTCATAAGGATTACTCCTTATGCTATTAGCTTGAAGAAAAACATACCTTGATTTATACTTTACCTGTTCACAAAAGCTATCCCATAATGATAGCATCTCTTCATTTTCACATGATGCGTATGGAGACTTTTTACACCAAGTAATGCTATCATCCATCATCTCAGTAATATCATCGAGTAAATTACTACTTTCTATTTGCATCTCATCATTTAGATCTCTTATGAGATCATAATTATCCCATGTAGTTGCCCCAAAGAACCCCCCCTCATGCTTATCATATGCCATAATACCAGTGGCATCTTCGTACTCAAATCTAATACCACTTATAATTATAACCATTAAATCATCTATCTCTACAGAGACTCTATTGTTTCCACAATAATTACACCTTTTACATACTCCTATATGCTTAATGTGCTTTTTTAAAGCATAATTCCCAACACATTCATGGCACACATAAGTATCCTTTGAACTGAACCCCCTACTTTCATTATCTTCAAGCATTCGTTTTGTAAACCCCATATTAATTTATTCCTTTCATAAACTATAATTTTCAGGAAAATATATTCGCTAAATAATCAACTATATATATTTAACAAGTATTACATTATTCAGTTTTTGTTATTTGTTTGTGGTTGTGGTTGTGGATATAGTGAAAAACTTTAGCCTTTAACAAACGTTACGACATGAAAAAAGTGCTTTAAATAAAAAAGATGTTCGTAGATTCTTAACTCATTTAAGAATTTATTAAATTGCGTGAGTACCTTACTTAAAATTAATAACACCATAAGTTCCTTTAAATTAGGTAATTTTGAGTTTTGATAATTAATTCTTCACAAAACCATAGATTCTCTACTAATAATAGAGTTTGAATTTAAAAATCGATCAGTTATTTTTTTATTATTGATCTTACACATAGTTCTCTCACATTTTTATTTTTTATATCTTCCAAATAACATCATTTCTTAATTTACTTAGTCCATCTATATGCAAAAATTCAGATTCTTGTGTATTAATATAATCAGCTTGTTTGCTTCTAAATCTTTCTGTCCCTTGCATGATGTAACAGACCTCAATCGCTCTTGTTATTCCAACATAATGCAAATTTAAACATTGAATATAATCGTTTTTTGTCATATCACCATATTCAAAAGGTAGTATCCATCTATATAAATCCATATTAAAAACTATTTTGAATTCAAGCCCCTTAGATTTATGTAATGTTAATATGCATACTTCATCATCCGCTGCAGGTTTATAGCTAATCAATTTCTCCTCTTCATTTAGGACCTCCTGTAGCACCTCGACTACTTCTTCATTTTCATACTCTGGATATATCATATTTGCAAAGCTTAAAAATAAATTCAAATTCTTCTTAAGCTCATCTGTCTTTAAATTAAAGAGTGTTCCAATAATTTTACTAGCTTTTAAGAATTTTGTTTTGCTTAATCCTTCATCTACATATTTTTCTATAAAATCGATTTTGAAAACATTAGGATCAAAATAACTTTGTAACAAATCATTAAAAAGTCTGCCCCAATAAGAATTATATTTATCAAATTCAGTATCTGCAAACAACTTACTCTTAGTTTTTAAAAATTTATTTGCACGCACTGCGGTAATATTGCTTCTGCAAAGAATTGCTATTTCATTATTATTATTAACATTATATTTTACTTTAATTTGAGATATCTTCTTGTCAATAACATTCATTATTTGCTTATCACTTCCAGCAACACTAACTTTAAAAACTCGTGATACCTCATTCTCTTTTTTACTATCTATACCTAACAATTTTAAAGAATAGTTAGATATTGTTTTATGACATCGGTAGTTCTTTGTAATTGAGTAATGCTCAAAGTCTTTATTACCAATTAAAGACAATAGATATTTAGAATACCTATCAGCAAATGCATAAATTGCTTGATCCAAATCTCCTACAGCAAATCCAATAATACCAACTGCAACCAATTTTACAAAAATATTATGTTGAACTTCTCCACAGTCTTGATATTCATCTATAAAAATATGTGTATATCTAGCTTTCAAATATGAGATGCAATCTTGAACATTATTAAGTATATACAACGCTGTTTCGCCACAAATTGTTAGAAATACATGTCCTTCTTTGAGGGATTCTATTAAGAGTTCCTCCAACTCCCTTGTTATACCATTTTTCATATTAGCTAATTCCTTATACTCAGGGTATTTAGAAAAATCAACACTGACCTCCAGACTAATGTCCTTTCTCGTAATGTGTTTAGCAAAAGGACCTATTATCTGAGTAAGATAAAAATTATCAATGGTTCCCAAAAATGATTGTTTTTTCATTATATTTTTCCTTCTACATCTTACAATAAGCTCGTGACTTGCCTTCCTGGTAAACGATATTGCTATTATTCCTTGATAATCCATTAATGTTTCTGATATGCACTTTATTTTTTCAACTACAGTAAATGTTTTTCCACTCCCAGGTCTAGCTGTAACCACAACATTTCCTTCTGTTCTAATAATATCCTTTTGCTCTTTACTTAGTTCATGTTTATTTGTCATTCAATCGTACTATTCCTTCAACAATTTTTTTTATATTATGTAATGGAGTTGCAATGTCATCGTCTTTTAAAATACTTATTTCATCCATATTATTTTCTATATATTCTAACATATTTTCAGCTTTTCTTTTTTGCATAATTTTAATTAATTTTACTTTGTCAACTTCATCATAATAGGTTGATAAACTATTAAGCAACTTTGAATTAACTAAATCATCTTCTAAATCAATTATCGATAAAAATATACCATAATCATTTAATTTGTCCCTTATATAATTATTTAAATCTACAGCTTCTTGTGGCCATGCGTCTTCTTTTCCTATCCACTCATTTTTTTCTTTGTTTTTCTTCCAATATTCAGTAATATGATCTTTTTTTCCTGTTGATAATAATTCATTATATATTCCCATAACTCTTGAAATTCCTGCAAAATAGTTATATGCTTGTTTCTTTTTCTCCTTTGGAAATACATCGTCATCTGTACGCATAACAAATGCTATTTCCAGGGCCTTGCATATTTTTATATAAGGTTTAAACCCTACTCCATCCACTGATAATATGTTTATATTTAATCTATCCAAATCGATTCCTATTTTTGATGCCAATGCAGTATAGAATATTTTTTCTGATGGTCCTTCAACCAGAAAAATTGCATTTGAAAAAAATACTTCAGATGATATAGCATTTAATCTATATCCAAAATCATTAAATTTAATAGCTATATCATTGCTACAACCACCTTGTGCAACTTTAGTAATTTTGTTTTTACTATACAATCTAACGATATTGCTAGGTCTAAATTCCGTTGCGATTTGTGGTGAGTGAGTTGTTATAAAAAGTTGCTCTTCAAAACTCTCTATTAGATATTTTGACAGTTTTCTTTGCTGGTGTGGATGCAAATGCGCTTCAGGTTCCTCTATTACAAACAATGTTACTCTTTCCTGAGTTTTCTGAATTTTTTGTTTTGCTATCCAAGTCGCTAAAAAGATTTGATTATTTCTACCATCACCCCCAATTGTAAGTCGACTACCATTAGCTGAATAACAAAGGTCGAGGTTATCAAGTAATTTACCTGCATCACTGTTCCCCGTAACAAACTTAACATCTTGATCCTCATTATGTATGGATAAATTACTCAACTCATCATTAACTGATTTTAAAGACGTCTTTATGTAATTAAGATTGTCTACACTATCATTTAGGTTTTCCAAGTCAGATTGAATAACCTCCATAGATAATTTATCTTGGTTAGTCAACTCTTCTGCAAGAATGTTTTTTGATATTTCCAGAAGTTTAGTACGTTCTCTTTTCATAAAAGAAAATAAATCTCTGTTAGTAGATACATATTCTAAGTTTAACCGCTTTAAATAGAACCGTGTATTTTTTTCTTCAAGCAAATCCTCAGTTGGACCACAAAATATTGAATATTCGCCATTTTTACTATTTATATATTTTATAATCATTGACTCTTTTTCAATAGCACCTGCAAACACACTTTTTAAACAATCTTCAGTTATGTTACCTAAACATACAATGATTTCTATATTCTCCGCACTTGTATAGACATTATAATCACTATTGTTAAGTTCTAACTCTCCGTCACTGATGTTTTTGTCAAATAACAACCTTAAAGTATATATTAAATTAGTCTTTCCAACATCATTCGCGCCTATAATAAGTGATTTATCTGCAAAATGTATTGTTTCATCATCAAAGTTTCTAAATCCTTTAATTCTTATCCAATCAATTTTCATATCTAATTCCACCTTTTTAACTTCTCATTATATATACTGACTTTCAAATCTGTAAATATGTCTAATTTTTTATCTTGAATGGAGCAAATAAGCTCAAATGAAGTTACTTTTTACACAATCTTAACCAATAGCCAGGTAGGTACCTCCTCTACCAATTCAAATGACGATTTTTACTTGCTTTTCTCTTACACCAATAGTCCGATTTCATTATAAATTTCTATATAGTTTATTCTGAAACAAGTCTCTCGCTTCTCCTTACTGCAATTATTAGCAATCTAACCACGACAAAACATTAATTTCGTACTTTTTATTTAAAAAAACAATTAAGGTGACATCCTTATTCTAATTTGCGTGTGAAAGAATTACTAAGACGTCACTATCTATATTTTATCAAGGTGCACCAATTATTTAAAATTTCCATTACTACAAAACTATTCTTTTACATACCGTTCCATAATAAAACTGTTCAGCTCATCTTTGATTACTCGCCAATTAGGCAAAACCCATTCATATATTTCCACAAAATCAGTGTATGTATTTTTCTAACAATATGATTCAGTTCATGATTCAGTTCATGCACCACTATATCTTATATTTCACACTTATTATTGCATTTGGCCAAATAATTTTTCAACTACACATCACATGCCGTCTCATTTCTCATTATTAAGGTTATGCACTTACTTATTAAAGTTCATAACCTTAATTAAATGTTAACTAATCATTTAATTCCAACCCATAAGAAAATACTTCTTCTTTTCTTTATTATCTAATACGTTTGCACAGCTCTCCCAGTCAACAGGCTTAATTTTATCTTGATACCTTATATCGAATGGGTGCTTTAAAGGAATATCTCCAATTATTGACTTAGCTTCCTCTTTATTATTAAGTGCAACATTAATCCAAACATCTTCAAGAATATCTGGTAATTGTCCAAACATAGAATAAATACTTTCAAGTCTTTCTGATAAAAGTGAATGAACTCTATCCTCAACAGACCCTTTATATCTCATATTGTAGATAAATACTTTATCATTTACCTGTCCTATACGTTGTATTCTTCCTTTTCTCTGTTCAAGCCTTGTAGGATTCCAAGGTAAATCCAGGTTTATAAGAGAACCTAATGTTTGTAGATTAAGACCTTCACTTGCCGAATCGGTTCCAACAAGAACTCTTAATGCTCTTCGTTTTACCATAGCTTTTATATCTTCTTTACTTTTTTTCTCAAATATCCCATCTATAAATATTCCCGATCTGTCTCCTCCTGCGTATACACCTATAACTTCCCCCTTTAAATCCATAGATAAAGTTTTGGCTACCCAACGCACAGAGTCATGGTATTGGGAAAATATTATACAGCCCTTATTTATCCAACCATCATTTACGAGTAAATCAAGTACCTTTGTGTATTTAGGATCTTTAGCTTTGTTCTCTCCAAGTGTTTTTATAAACACATTAAGACATTCTGCCTCATCTTTGGTTAATATCTTCATATCGTCAACATCTTTCTCTTCCTTGCCGTCTTCATCTGTTCCGAGGGACCCTCCCCAGTTTTTAAGCATTTTCCTTGCTGTATTTTCACCAGCTATCATAGTGCTTCCTACACGCCTTAGGAGTAATGTTTTAAGGAATCCTCCATTAGTATCAAGCCTCTTAGATAATAGGTCACAGAACTTCTCTGCATACTCGTATGCCTGTTGTAGGTAGTTGGTTATAGGGATAGACTCTTCGTCTTTCTCTCCCATAAGTATTGTTTCAATTTTCTTTAAGTAGGATTCTCCTGTTTCAGGGTTTATTGTATCTTCAAGATAATCTCTACGCCTTCGAACAATATGTCTTATAAACGGATTATTCTCCGTGTAGAAATTGTCTTCTATAATTTTACCTACCCTTGATTTATCAGGTGTCCTCATTTGATGATAAGCTTCGGGATTTATAACAAAATCTCCGTCATTCATGCCTAAACTTCTTCTAATTACACCAAAAGTACGTTCATTTTCTTCTTTTGGAGGAAAGGGATTTCTAATCCACTCCCAATTCTCACTATCAGAGGAATCGATTTTCTCTACTCCTATCATGAGTTTTAAAGTTTTCTCAGCATTGGTCCTCCACTTACTAAATCTACTTCCTAATACTCCATCAGAGCCTTGGGATAAGATATTAAGTAAATCCCATGCTTCAATAGGATGAAGTTGAACAGGCGTAGCGGTAGCTATTAGCATGCTTTTTGTTTTGGTAGATATTTTAAGCAGAAAATCCATTAAATTATTTGGGAGAGGCTTATGATTATCTTTTCCTTCACCAAAATTAGTTCTCCTGGCTCTATGTCCCTCATCTACTATTACACATTCATACTCCATGCTTAGTAAGTAAGGAAGTACCTTTGAATTAGCAGTTGCTAACCCCTGGGATACTAAACCTACTTTTCTCGGACATTTCTTAATCCCTGCCTCACCCATGTTTGGATACCTTATACCTACTTCATCAACCCATTCATTTCCGTTCCACACAGCAGATGGTAAATCAAGTAGATACATTAACTCATCCTGCCATTGCCATAAAAGTGTTTTAGGAGCTATTACAAGGATAGGTTTATCTCCATAAAGAGCCATGAGTTGTGCCGACATAGCCAGTTGTACTGTTTTACCTAATCCAACCGTATCTGCAAGTACAAATCTTGCACCGTGGGATTTCTTATGTTCTTCAAATGCTAAGTTAATAAAATACTTTTGATGTTCCCAAAGTCCAAATTCTTGACGATATACAGGGGATTCCACTGCATTAGAAGCAGGATTGGCATTTTCTTTCCATTTACCAATAGAAGTTATTACTTTTCTATTTGAAATTCTACCTATGTCTTCGATTATGAAGTTTGATAGGTTAACAGCAGATGAATCTTCCCATAATGCATCAAATTCCTCCTGTACCCAATTAATAGCTTCCTCTCCATTATCTTCCCAAAGTAATTCATAATTCATCTTCCAACCAGAGTATGTTTCATTAGCACTTCCCATAAAAGAGGTCTTAGTACCATCTTTTAACGTTATAACCCCTGCTTTTCCATGAATAAGTCCGAATTTAGCATTAGGAATTACCTTAACTTGCATTTTCCCATCTTTTAGAAGTTCATATAATTTCTTGAAACGACCAGAAGAGGAACCGATATCCTCTGGTCTAAAGCCACACCATTCTTTTCTCATTGCATTTTGTGCGAGTTGAGCGGTTTCTATATCTTTAATATCAAGATCTGAATTACATATAACTCTTACAAAGCCCTCCATACTATCTATTGCCTCACCCGCCACCTCCAATATAGATGAACTAAAATATCCTGCAATTCTATCATAGGATCTTGCTTCCTTTAACCTATCAGTTAAGAAGGCATTATCGAGCTTGTTTCTTCTTGAGGAAAACCTATTAATCATACCACTTCACCATCTTTTTACACACCATCATTTTTAATAACCTCTTTTAACAGTTTTGCATACTCAGATGACTTATGCCAATGCTGCATATGCTCTATTGCTTCAAACTTTGATAAAAAGATTAATATCTCAAGTATAAGTTTTCTATTCTTCCAATACAGCTCATCTTTATCATATTCCGCTCTTAACCAATTCTTCCCCTCAACAGTGTCCTCCGCTTTAACTGATTGAAATAAAGCCATGAGAACATTTCTTGTAAGAGTTGAGCCAAAGTTAGTATTTTGAAGATTAGTATTTTTGAATTCCATTGGTGTTTTAAGCCTAACCTTATTCGCTTTAGTGTTTTCAAACAAATCTTTATAGTTATCTACCCCAAATCCTGTTGCTAACTCTTGATAAGCTCCCAATTGATGTGATTTATTTTTTTCTAACTCCAATCCCTTAATATAGAATCTTTCTTCCTTTGATAGAATTCTCCATAGGTATTGGTCAAAACCAGAAGGAATTAAGTAATCATACGCTATCGTCTTAGCCTTATTTATTATTTCTTCTATTGGAGACACTTCTTTTGAACTTCTACCTTTTGATAATTCATATTGAACGTCTATTCCCTCTATCTGCTTATAGGCAGTTAACACTTTTAGTGATGAAGCATAGGATGCCAACAGATAGTCACCATCTTCAAAATTGGCTTCATCACCTTTGTCGATAGCTCTCATGCTATCTATCTGCCTTTTCACTTCTGCCTTTATTTTAGGGTATAATTCATCTTTAAATGCAGTCTCTTCAGAAATCTGCTTTTTTAAAACAAGAAGTACAGTACCTTTAACATAATTGCCGTTTTTAAGCCCACCACTTTCAGTTTCTGTAGCTATATTCCATGCACTTACAACCCTAAGACCTGCTGACCAAAGTATCATAGTAAGTTCTGCCCATACTTTTACATCTTGGTGCGTAAACATAACTATTTGCATACCGTTGTCAGGCATATGATTAGCAAGATTTTTATATATCTCAATCATACTATCATTAAATGTTTGACCTACTCCTTTAACTGCCAAAGCTCTTTTGCTGTCCGTATAACAGTTCGGGAATATTTCAGGAAGCATTTTTTTATCCCATGCAAGGAAGAATTCAGTTAACTCATGATAATTTACAGCATCAGCATAAGGAGGGTCTGTTATCCATATATCACATTTCTCATTTATATCTCTTGCATCTTTAATTGATATTGATTTTTTATTATGTAGATTACAACTATTAATATCTGCAATCCAAACATTTTTCAAAGGACTAAAGGCTCTCACACTATAATTAAATAGAGTATTAAATGCTTGATTATAAAATGTTTGTGCATTAGTATGAGTATCGTCAGTATGCCATCTACTTAGCTTAGAATTCCAATCTGTTGTACGATTTAAACCGATTAATCCTATTGCAAGTTCCTTGGTATCTTTAGCTAAATGCTTCATTGTACTACTAATTAATCCATTGTACAGTAATTGTCTTGGGTTAAATAAATGATGCCAATGTGTCCACCCTTTTTCGTATATTAATTGATTAGTATTCCACCCTTCCTCAATTTTAGAGCTTGGTAAAAACCCTTCCTCTTGCCATTTAATGAATCTATTTGATAATAACTTTATTACTTTTTCTTCCCTTAATATATCTTGTTTACTTGGTGATACATAATACTTATTTATTTTCTCTTTTCCGTTATGTTCGATTGTTTCAATATATTTAATACAATATAATCTTTCTGTAAATATGTCATCAATTCTAAATTTAAAATCCTCTTGTTCCCATTTCCTTAGAGAATTTGGAGTGCTATATCTATAAGGTCTTTTAATTCCATCTTCAATATCTCTTCTTATGCTCGGAATAGGTGTTGATTTATAACAACTTGGACATACAAGACTATAATTTTTCAATGTTGAACCATTCTCCGCTTCATTATAATCTGAACTATTGACATTTTGTATTATATTTATCTCAAAGTTTTTTTCTTCAGTATTTTTATTAAGTTTAATTATTGTCTTTGATACTTTTCCTACAATAAAAGATGGTAGCAATGGAACTGTATATCCACATTCCGGACAAATAGTTTCATTGCAATAAAGGTAGGCTCCCGCTCTATGACCTTTCTCATTATGTTCCACACCCCATTCTATAATCTGTTTATCTACTTTATTATAAACGCTGTTTTGGAAGCTAATGATTTTCTTTACTTTATCATTAGAAGATCCTATTATATTAAGGGATGCCCAAGTAAGAAGTGAGGCTATTGGGTTTAAATCGACAGCATACACTTCACATCCTAAACGTGAAGCCTCGAAAGGTATGCTCCCTCCGCCCGAAAAGCAGTCACCTATCTTCGGTGCATGTCCATATTTCTTTTGGCCGAGTTGAATTATTAATTCTTCAAAAGATTTTGCAGATGTAGATAGGTGTTTGTTTATTTCATCCCATACTGATAAGGCCAACTGATTAACGTCTTCTGGTCTCTTACAGAACTCTAATTTCTTATCATAATTAAATCCACTAAATACAAGTTTTTGAAGATATAGCTTTTCTTCAGCCTTTATTCCTGATTTATATTTCAAGACATTTTTTGTACTAAAAATGTCTTGAAAGTATTTGCCTTTTTCGCTTAGGTTGAGTTTCTCATAAATTTCTTTTGTTGATATAGTTTTATTCTTTCTGATCCATAAACCTTCATTATCCATAGTTAATATTTTTAAAAATATTTCCCTATCCTTTTGGTAGTTATCACTTGAAGGCATAAATAATCCTAATATAGAAGCCCTAACAAGTATTAGTGGCTTGCGACCCCACCATTTGCCTAAACCTGTTAAAGTCTGTCCACTACCCGCTTTTCTTTCTTTGTAGCTTTCCTTTGATATTTTTGAAACGGGGAACTGAACTTCTATAAAAGATTTATATTCATTATTCATTAAAATCACCCCTTTATGGTAGTACCTTCTCATTTCTATAAAGCATTTCAATAATATTTCCCTGGCCAACTAATTCATCAACAGGATTTTCAGTTAAGGCATACCGCACAGCCTTCCTCCAACCTCTCTTGTCATTAGCTTGACCCGTTACAGCATTTGACATAGTAAAGAGCCACCATCGCTCCTCAGGACTTAACCCAAGCCAATTTCTTATTGCATTAGGAATAACCGAAGGGTCACAGTCTTCAATCGCCCAAATAAGCAAAATCAATTCTTTTCCAAATAGTCTTGCTACAGGTACTTGTCCGGTTTTCCAGTTGCCTACCAAAATATTATCTTTATTTAAACGTCTATTAAATTCGTCCTTTACAGCAGTCTCAATTTTCTGCCATTTATATTTAGACATTACAGCCTTACATCTATTTTCAACAAGATCTACTGTCTGTTTCGCAACTTCTTGTTGCCATGTAAACCTTTCATATACAGAAATTTTAGTATTATCTCCATTACCCTTTGGGATTATCACAAGAAAATGATGTTCTGTTTCCTCAGGAATAAAACCAAACCCCAGTCCTTGCTTTTTAGCCATATGTTAAACCGCTCCCTTCTGTTCTATATCGGATTTGTAGTCATCAATCTTATATTTATTTTCAGCTACCCAATCCATAAAATCTTGTCCAGTTTCAAAATGAGTAATTCCATAATCAATACTGATATTTATACTCTTATTTTTCATAAATGTTAGTTGAAGATTATTTATTTCCTGCTCCATTTCAGTTACATTTATCATTGTCTTTGAATCAAAATTTATTTCAATCCAGCCTTTGTCAATATTCTTATCATCTACTTCATATAGTGTTGTTGAAACCTCCGATATTGCAGCATTGTGTTTTTTTAAATCCTCTATTGTTTTGTAGGTTTCAGCAGTATTATTAGTCTTAAAATGCCTGTTAAGCTTTAATGGCTTATCATGAATTATTTGAACTGTTGTATTTATTTGAATTTGCTTTACTTCTGTATATATCCCCTGTTTCTCTGCCATAGCTATAGCAAGAACCAATTTACAACTTTTGGGAACTACAAAATCTCCGTTGTATATTCCTCCATTTTCTTTAGGGGCTGAACCTTCTGTAGTATACTTTATTACTGCATTAGGAATTGCTTTTAGTTCAACATATTTATTATTATTTTTATCATAAACCCTATGTGTAAGTATTATTCTATTCTTCCAATAGACTGCGTCTCCTGTTTTATTATTATGAGAACTGTCTTCACAGATAAATGATAAATTAAGTTCTTTTGTCTTAAACTCATTTAATTTTTTAACTTCAAGTGATGAAGTTGTAGCTTCTGTATTAATTTCATAGTAAATTGTATCTCCGTATTGCGGAGTTAGCTTCAAAGTAACCTCTCCTGTTTTTTCATCTCTATATACTTCTTGTATCATGAGTGTAGTGTCAGGTTCAGGGAAAGGAGATTTTTCAATATATCCACAATCCTCTCTCCATAAGCCCTTTTTTAAGCACTCATTTTTAAGGTCATCCATTGCTCTTGGTAAATGCCACTGCCATGAAGTGGTAGTGGACGCTCTCTCCTTTATATCAATCCAACGCATAGTCTTTTGAGTAAATATTCTTCTTTCACATTTGCCTCTAAATAAATCACTTGACACATCAGTTTCAAATTTTTCTTCGGCAATTAAAATTTTCTTTATCTGTTCTTCTCCATTGAAGTTATTGTTCTGGAATTCCATCATGAAGTCAGATGAAGTAAGACCATCTTCTATCGGATAATATAGGGTAACAAATGACTCCCTTATTGATTGTAGTAAGTTAAGACTTATTTTATGTAATAAGACGGTAGCCTGCAAATATTGAGAATCACTCTTTGCAACCTTATCTCCATCCATACGACTTATTATAGACTGAATACCCTTGTGCTCTTTCGCTATATTAATTAGCCCCTCCATTGAATTTCTCTGTCCCGTTAGGAACATAGCTCTATTCTTAAATTTAGCATTATCATAAAATGCTTTTAAATCTTTCTGTAAACCGCTTCCCATTGAATTTGGCTCAAATAGTATAATGGTAACTTTATCCTGTTGTAATTCTATTTCGTCGATAGGTGGAAAAACTAATACACTTTGATAACAATCCAGTACTGACGGCTTAAACTTCTCCTGCAAAATGATTCTTATTTCCTTTTTAGCAGTTTCTTTATCATAACCTTGTACTAAGGATATAAGCTCCGCATTAACATTTTTTATGTCCTTAAAGAAAATCCTTTCCTTGTCACTGTATAAATACCATGCTCTTGACTTGAAATCTTCAAAAGTTGATTTAAGACCTGTAATATCTTTCCCTGGTGCACATATATATCCCATAGCTTCCTCAATTGATAACCCAATTACTGCATTAGTAGCATTGGACAAAGAAGATATTAATAAGAGCTTACTTAAATCGCTTACATCTTTATTCTGAACAGTAATACACAATTCTTCCGCCACTGATTTACCGTTTGATGATATATCATGACTTATGGCATTTACTAAACTATTCTTTATACTTTTAATCATAGCGAACATCTCTCTGTCATTTAAATCGAAATTATAAGAATTTATAATATATAAATTCTTTGCTATTGGGTTCTTCCCTCTGTATAGTTGTGATACCATAAGTCTCATTAATCGAATAAATCCCCTTGTTTGCTGAAAACCAGGATTTTCTTTAAATCTTGCGAATAAGTCTTTTATAGAGGGATGGAATGGGTACGAGTCATTAATGCTTGTCCATATTTGTTCGGGACTTAAATTCGTGTATCCCATCTGTTTAGTCTGTTTAACTGCATCTCTATATGCCGTAGCTATTTCAGTAATATCATTTTTCTGGGGTAAAGAACTGAATAATCTCTTTCTTAATATGTGATATATTTCATCTGAAGTACTCCCTACTGGCTCAATATTTATTGCCGATCGGCTCACTTCATTTTCAAGCTCTTTAAAAGCTGATTGTAGCAGTTCACTTCCGCTCTCATAAGTTGCCGTTAAATCTGATATTACAAGGCATACATTAGATAGTTCTTCTTTACCAAGTGCAGTAAATAAGTTAGCCAACGCTGTTGTAGTCATAACTGAAAGGTCAGAGTTACCTATTTGAATAGATTTACCATTTTCGAGATATGGAGGAAGTTCATCAAGTAGTATAAGTAGAGGTTCACCTTGAAGTAAATTTATCCATGCACTCTGTCCAGGAGCCTTTAGTGGACTATAATAATTTTCAAACATTTTTTCTTTGCCAAGTTGTTTTGCTATTGCACCCCAGATACCATAAGGAGCATCACTTTCTCTCCCCGTAAATGCAACCACTTTAATTTTACCCAAATGTGAGCTACCAAGTTCCTTCCCTAATATTTTCGCTCTAATTTCAGGGTGTTTGGCAAGTAACCCTAAAGCTATCTGATTATGGGTTTTTCCACCACCCATTGATTGTGTTAGCTTAATAACTCCCGTAGCTCCTCGCCTTAAAAATCTATTAAATGCTGTATCTGTAAGTGTTTTCATTCCTTCTGTCATATAATTTTCAATAAAAAACTCATTCACATCAATAGTATTGTCAACAAGGTTACTTAGGTCAAGTACGTCATCACGTTTTGTTTCATCAAACACACTATCTCTCGGAATACATAATTCATACAAACTTTTCATAAAAAAACCCCCCAATAAAATTCTGCCTTTGTTGTTCTTAACCTTTTTCCACCTCAAGAATTTTA
The DNA here is from genome assembly GCA_047624165.1 of Clostridium sp. Lineage (GTDB taxonomy): Bacteria > Bacillota > Clostridia > Clostridiales > Clostridiaceae > Clostridium_AD. Next base: position 18,863 of record JBLHPD010000040.1, read on the forward strand.
GAAATTACTTCAAGCCTTCGCTTCCCACATTTTTGAATTAAAATCGCAGGAAATTGTCCTTTTTTAGTAAATACTTTAGTTTCATTATTTTCTGCAATCTTCTTTACGTTTTCAATAAATACTTCTTCACAAACCTCATTGCTCCAGTATCCATCAATGAGTAAATTGAACGCATCAGCAACCTCTCTCTGACTCTTATAGAAAGACTTTGTATTCACAACCATCTTAGCCCCCCACCTTTATTCCATGTATACCAAATTTATACTTTAATTGTACTTCTTTTATATTCCAATATCAACCTAATATTGAAAATGTTTTAATATTATGAAAATATTAATACTAATATTTATATTAATACTTTTTTTCTATATATGTCTTTAAATTATTAGCTGTAATTTAAATATAATAAAGCCAGTAACAAAAGCTACTGACTAAATCTTGTTTTACTAACATTATCATTATTATATAACCATGTTGTGTTTTTAAAGCTTACTATACTTAAATTTTCCATGGAATAAATGCTATTTTATTATCTTCTATAACATATCCTACTAACGCGAATATATCCTCATATATCCCCCAAGGATATCCTCTAGCTATTATCATAGCTTTTACATGTTCATTATTGAATTTTTTATATATTTTAATATAAGAACTTAGTTGTCCCCATGCATTTTTCGCTCTACTCTTTGGCCCTTTTACCTCAATTAACACCTCAATATTATCACTAGTGTCTAATGCTAAAATATCAACTTTCCCTCCTCCCTCATTAAAGCTCCCTATAAAAACTTCTTGATCGACATATTTTAAATTTAATTTATTAAATAAACTATTGCTCCAATTTTTTATAATTACATTTTGTATACTTCGCTCATAATAATCACATTTATACTCTGAATTATTTATCCAGAAACTAAAATTTGTACCTAATTCTCCTCTAGAATAATATATTGTATAAGTAACTATTGAAATATCTATATATCTATGTTTTTTATGTAAATACTCTAATATCTTATAACATACATTATTATCTTCTAAGCATTCTATATAATCTCTATATTTTTGAATCAACCTTTTAATTCTTTCATCACTGTCGCCGCATTCACAAATAATTCTTGCTATCTCTCCATTTTCATATAATCTACTATAATCTATATTCACTATTTCAAGCTCTTTTAATTTAATCCTAACACCTCTAGCATCTAGGATTCCGTTGCATTTCGGATAATTAGCACATCCCCAAAACATACCATATTTGCCTCGTTTTAATACCATAGGATCTTTACACTTATAGCATAATACAATTTCATCTAATTTACTTACAGTCATATCCCTATCTCCTACTTTTATTTATAATTAAAATTTTATATTTTACATTTGTGTACTTATCACACATTATATTATCCCTTTTACATTAAAATTTATTCATACTATCTTGTTAAAATAAGGGTGATTATATGAATAAGAGAAATATTATCGGAAATAGAATAAGAATAATTAGAAATACTACTGGTATTACACAAGAAGACCTTACTGCCCGACTTAATGTTCTAGGCATAGATATTGATAGACCTATGATTTCTAAAATCGAAAATTGTTCAAGAGAAATAGTAGATTATGAAATAAAAGCCATTTCTAAAGCCCTCAAAGTTTCTATAGAGGATTTATTTAAGTAATAATTTTATTTTCATCTTTACATTTAATTTTATTATATAAAATAAAGAGTCAGCAATGATTAAAATAATCTCATTACTAACTCTTCATTTTTCCTTATTTATCCGTATTAAATATTAGCATAAGCTCTTCACCACAACGTATAAAATACTCATATATTGTGGTGAAGTTTACTATTTTAAATTAAACTTAGCAAAAGCCTCCGCCATAGCCGAATTACCAGAATTGACAGGCTCCTCTTTCTTATTCTGCTGATTCAAAAATCTGCTAACATCTTTTTTATCTAAAGCACCCTTTTCTTTATCGCGGCGCTTAGTAAAAGCTGAAAGTTTTTCTCTATAGCCACAACCACAAGCAAAAATCTTATTATCTCCATCGCCTCTAATCTCCATTTTCTTGTGACAAGTAGGGCAACGTGCATTTGAAACCTGTGATACACCCTTACGATATCCACAGTCTCTATCTGGACATACCAGCATTTTACCCCTTTTACCGTTAACCTCAAGAAGATACTTACTACACTCAGGGCATTTAACTCTTGTAGCATTGTCATGTTTGTATATTTCGGATGATGCTACAACGTTCTTCACGAGCTTCACTGCATATTCTCTCATGTCCTTCACGAAATTCATAGAATTAGCTTTTCCTTTACTTATAAGTTGAAGCTGTTTTTCCCACTTAGCAGTAAGCTCAGGTGATTTTAACTCCTCTGGAACTAATCCTATTAGTTGTATTCCTTTTGATGTAGGAAAAATATCTTTCCCTCGTCTTTCCATATAAAAAATGTTAAATAATTTTTCAATTATATCTGCTCTTGTTGCAGAAGTCCCTAGGCCTGAAGTATTATCCAAAGCTTCCCTTAAACTCTCATCCTGGATATCTTTTCCCGGATGCTCCATAGCTGTTAGCAGCGTTGCTTCATTAAACCTTGCTGGTGGCTTTGTCTTCTCATTTACAGACCGAGCCGAAGTAAGTTTAACATCATCCCCCTTATTTATTGGTGGAAGAGATTGATCTTTTTCTTCGCTGCCCTCAGAACTGCTTATTTCTTTCCAGCCCTTTGACTTAACTATTTTTCCTTTTGCAGAAAAACTTTCACCCTTTACATCTATTTTCACAGTAGTTTGCTCATACTCAAAAGCTGGACTTAAGACTTCTAAGAATCTCTTTATGACTAAGTCATAAATGCTTTTTTCTTCTTTGTTTAGTCTTGATAAATCTACATGTTCCTCCGTAGGAATTATAGCATGATGATCCGATACCTTGCTATTATCCACAAGTCTATTTGTAGTATGAATTCTACCTTTTATTATGCTTCTAGCAGCTTTTTCATATGGTCCTATAGCAATGCTCTTTAATCTATCAATTAACGTTGGTACAATATCTGTGGTAATATGTCTTGAGTCTGTTCTTGGGTATGATAATATTTTATGAGTTTCATATAATTTCTGCATTATATTAAGTGTTTGCTTTGCAGAAAATCCAAATTTTCTATTTGCATCCCTTTGAAGCTCCGTTAAATCATATGCAAGTGGAGGAAGTTCTTTTTTAGATGCTTTATTCACTTCTACAACTGTGCCCATTTGATTGTTTACTTTAGCAACTACAGCTTCTGCCTTTTTCTTGTCAAAGGTACGTGATTCTCCATTTTTACTTGACCAATTAACTGTAAAATTATTCACCTTACCATTTACTGTCCAGTAATCTTTTCCTATGAATTTGTTTATTTCATTTTCTCTATTAACAATAAGTGCTAAGGTCGGTGTCTGTACCCGTCCAGCCGACAATTGAGCATTATATTTACAAGTTAGGGCCCTAGTTACGTTTAGGCCGATAAGCCAATCCGCCTCAGCTCTTGATTGTGCTGCCCAAAATAGGTTTTCATAATCTCTTCCAGGTTTGAGATTGGCAAATCCATCTTTTATAGCTTTTTCAGTTTGGGAGGAAATCCATAACCTTTTTATAGGCTTTTTAAATCCTGCTTTTTGAATGATCCAACGTGCAACCAATTCCCCTTCACGCCCTGCATCTGTTGCTATAACAAGTTCATCTACATCTACTCTTTTAAGCAGTTCATGCACAATCTTATATTGCTTTGAAGTTTCTTTTATAACTACCAATTTCAAATCCTTTGGTAACATAGGAAGATCTTCCATTTTCCAACTTTTATATTTTTGATCATAATCCTCTGGACCAGCTAGTGTAACAAGATGTCCTAGTGCCCAAGTTACAATATACTTTTGTCCCATTAAATATCCATTTCCCCCTTGAGTGCAATTTAAGACTTTTGCTAGTTCTTTTCCAACGGAGGGTTTTTCTGCTAAAACTAAAATTTTTCCCATAATTAATTCCTTTCACATACTATACTAAAAATAAAATAGGAAAAACTATCCTTCCCACTCTTTTTAATTATTATTAATACTTAATATAGTTTATATTTAATATTTTTATTTAATATTTTATTTACATTATACAATCTTATACAGCCCTTTACAAGTTTGTAGGATTACCATAGAACTAATCAGCTAACCAAGGAAACTCTTTAATTATATCGTCTTCCGTTACAGAAATAACTCTATCAATGTTAGATTTTCCATCTATTTTTATTATATTATTCTTCAGACCTTTCTCATTTCTTTTTTTTAATGATTCACTATCAACGCAGAGTTCTAACATGGCTATTTCTTGGTTTTTAACTTGTTCTTTTAGTTTCCTGTTTTCATTTTTTGACTCAAGTAACTGAGTTTCTAATGCCATGTTATCTTTTTCTAACTTGGAACATTCATTTACCTTACCTTTTAAACTATTAATAACTTTTAAACAAGTTTCTATTGCAATTCTCAGCTTTACTGGACTATTTGCATTCTGCGCAAGTAAACTTTCAACTGAAGGTATCAGTTCTAAATCATTGCTTATTTTATTTGTTAAAATTAATGGATTATTTAACTTTTCAATTATCTCCTTTGACTTTTCTGAGTAATCCCATATATGCCTAGCTATACCCGTTTCTTTAGCTAACTTCGATAATACTATTTTTTGATCCGTATGATTTTCAGCATATCCCTCTAATATTTTTATAAGTTCTTTATCACAATAAGATTTAGGTCTTCCTCCTTTATTAATCACCCTGCTCCACCCTCTTCTTTTCAAAAATATAAGAGTCAACCATAGCTTTTTGAACTATTGCTTGTTGTAATTTTTTCGATGCAACTCCTATAACTTGTTGTTCTTGTATATTAATATTTCTATTCTTCTCTAGGTCACTTTTATTTAAGGTTGAATTCCTTACCATACTCTTTATTATTTTAATTTGAGTTTTTATATCACTATCAAAACCATTAGATTTTGCTAATAAAAATTTACTAGTACACTTATTATTTTTAGTATCCATTCTATAATGGTCACAGTGTATACAGTCACCAATAATGCAGTTATTTGGGAAATCCTCGTCTATACAAATTCCATCTTCAACTTCTCTAGCGTTTGGATTTTCTAACCTGCTAAAAAATATACTTTTTTTATAGAGCCTCTTAGTGTTTTCCTGTCCATTCTCATTTCCTAATGTTTTTAACATAAGGAGCCTATTTGTTAATACCTTTACTTGCGAATCTGCAAAAGTATTTAAATGCCGAGCATAACCCAACTGCGTATTTAAGGTCTCATGTCCTGCTAGCCTTGCAATAGTTAGAGGATTAAATCCCTGTAAATATAGATTACATATTGCAAAATGTCTTGTATCACCTGGTCTAATTCTTTCAACACACATTTCCCCTTCATCCTTCTCCATACTTTCGTTAACTGAAATGGTTTTGTATTTGTACTTTTCTTCAATAATCTCTAAATAAAATCTCTTTAATAAGCTATAAAACCTACCTGTTCCTCCTAAATTTTCTCTAAACTCATATAACACTTGTCTATTATGAGTTTTTAGACTTTGAGGAGCATTATTATAAATATCATAATTTAACAGATACTTTTCAGCTTTTAAAGGATCATTTATCTCTATAAAATCATTTATCAATTTATATAATTCCTCTGTAATTTGCACATCTCTATATTCAGGTTTCATATCTCTATTTACCCTGCCACCCTTCATACATTTTGGTATGCTTAGTAAATATTTGTTACCATTGATTCTAATACAATTAGTTTCAAGTCCACTAAATTCTATAGGTCTCATCGGTATTGATTTTGTGACACTCCACCAAAGTAAAATCGGAAAATACATTTCTTTTTCATCTCTTGTGCAACTATTCATAAAATCCTCTATAATATTATCAAAAAGTATTATACTTTTAAACTCTGGCAATTGTCTTGGATTTGATTTTATATGCAACGTCCTGTATGTTAACAGTATATCTATTAGTTCTTTATATTTTTCACAATCATAAAAGTATAAAAAACTACACCCAAATCTCATAACGTAATCCCTCATGTAAGTATGCTTAATTTCATCTAAATCGTCCTTAAAACTAGCAAAACTATTTAATGAAAGTAGATTTGTTTTTTTGATAATAAATTTTATTGCAAACGAATGAAATAATATGCTTCTTGGGTTTATATGCTCATCATGAATTTTTAATATTATATACATTTTAAATGCCAGATTTAGTTCATAATTAACTTCATTACTGAAATAGAAATAAGCCATCCTTTCTTTACCTAGAAAAATCCATTTGTTATCACGAAATTCCCCCTCAATAATAATTTTATCCTTCTTTAATTGATTAAACTTCTTTATATATAAATCAATGTCATTTTTTTTGAATTTAATTATCCTCTCATAACCAATTCTGCATTTTCCGTTTTTTACAATTTTAAATACCTTACTTCCTAATCCTCTCATTTCATCACCTATTATAAGCTTATAAGCTTATGTTTTATATTTTTTAATTTTTCCTTAATACTATCAACATTTATAAAAGCATCCACAAATTTAGGATCATAATTACAGTAAAATGACTTAGCTTCGGTGACAATACCTAATAGATTAAACAATACTTTATTCATTTTAATTAATTCAAATCTTTGCGTTTCATTTAATTTTAATATTTTTTCCAAAACATTATTTATTTCTTCATTAACGTAATATAGAAAATATACATTTTTCACAAAGTACTCACAAAATGCACAAGAATTTCTATTGGGATACGCACATTTATTTCCCTTTAAACAACTACCCCCATTTTCATGTTTACTTGAACTCTCATTTGTTAGCAATTTCCTTATTATCTCTTTTAATTGTGATTTCTCTACTTTCATAAATTCATTAAGTACTTTAGCATTATTTTTTTGGTATAATTCCAGATTGAAGTATTTAGCTAAAGCTTCTAGTCCTATTAATCCATAATCCACCCTTAGAGTACTTATCACATCTGTTACTTCTTTCATTTCCAAATCCTTAATTTTATTTTCATCACTATATGCTATTTCTAATAATTTGTATGGTATCCATCCAAAAAATCCTCTTTTAAGTAGGTTATAAGAAATCACTTTGGCATCCTCAGAATTAATTATCGGCTTTAAATATATTTGTGTTGATATTGGTAATTGAATATCAGAGTTAACCTTGTGTGATCTCATAGCCCCACACAATATATAAGAGATACTATGATTACCTTCTATCTCATTTGCTACTTCATACATGTAGGTCAAAAGTGTTCTATTAGCCTTTAGATTTGAAAATTTAGGTGTTTCTGTATACATAAATAAATTATTAAATCCATTAACACATACCCATGGCGCTATTTCCTCCTCAAACTTATTACTTAGTAATCTAGAAAACACCTTAGCATTATTATTTTTTCTTCTATGTATTTCAGCTATCACATAAGAAATTGCTAATGGTACTGCTAACTCAATGCTGTAAAAAAACCTTAGCTGTTGATTGTTTTTATCAGCATTTACACCAGATAATTTAAGTTCAAGGCTTCTAAGTATGCTTTGAGCCATCGAGAGTTTAAACTCCTTGCCTTCTTTAAACCATTCGAAGTCGTAGATACCTATTAATTCTAAATCAATACTAGGTAATTTTGTAATCATGTCGTTAATTCTCCAGGTAGTAACTAAATGCAATAAGCCTAATAACCATACACATGAATATTTTTCATCATCAAATGCTTTCAGAATATGTACATCTATATTTGTTAAATACTGTGTTATCCCTCCCCATTCTTCTTTTGAGTAGATATCATATACATCATTACTCTTATTTATGCTCAAATCACAGTATGTGAAAATTGAAGTGAATTTGCATACAGTATTATTTCTGCAATATTCAATAAACCCTCTTAATATTTTAGAGTGTGATCCTTCAGATGATATTGAAATTAAATATAATATATCTTCATTAGTACAATTGAATAATTCTTTATTAATATTATGATTATCCCACAAAAAGCTTGTAATTACTTCCAAACGCAGAACTTATGATATAATAATACCAAAATAACCACTTTGAGGAGGATTACTATGTTTTGCAAAAATAATACGCAACAAACTACATTT
>JBLHPD010000041.1:0-26911 GCA_047624165.1 Clostridium sp.
TCTTTACTTAGCTCATTAGTGCCCCTAAATAGCGAGATACCTCCACCAACTATCACGACACCAGAAGTTTCTTTATAAAATCCACTACTTGATAAGTTTCTTTTAATTAAATGTAATAATTCTTCTACTCTAGCATGAATTATATCTACTAATAAATTGTTATCAATTTCCATTAAAGTATCATAAGAATCTTTAACCCTAATTGTTGAGGTATCTTCTCCTTTGCCTTTAATTAGGCTTCCATATTTAAGTTTTAATCTTTCTCCTTCACTAAAAGAAACTTTAAGACAAACTGATATATCATTGGTTATATTATCTCCACCTAATTGAATAATAGAAGTATATTTTAATTTTCCACTCTTGTAAATAGAGATATCAATAGTCTGTGCTCCAACATCTACTAGTGCTATTCCCATATCCTTCTCTTCTTTTCGAAGCACTGCCTCAGAAATTGCTGATGGCTGAAGTACTATGCCATTAACTTTAATTCCAGCTCGCTTCACACTTTTCAGTAAATTACTAACTACTGTGGATTGTGCCATGACTACTTGTCCTTCAACTTCCAGCCTTACTCCACTCATTCCTATAGGGTCTTTGATATTGTCATATCCATCAACGATATATTGTTCAGGCTCCACACCTACTATTTCTTTATCGAGAGGAACTGAGATAAGTTTAGCTGCTTCAATTACCCTGTCTACATCACTTTGTTTAATTTCTCTGTCTTCAGAAGATATCGCAATCATCCCTGTATTTCTTACTAATTCACAAATACCTCCAGGCAGTGATATATAAGCCTCACTGATTTGTGTATCTGTCATACGTTCTAATTGTGTGACACATTGTTTTATAGCTTCAGCTGTACTATCAATATCTATTACAACTGATTTATTTAAACCACTACATACCACTGATGTAATGCCTATAATCTGAAGTTTTCCATTACTACTAATTTTACCAACTGCTCCGCATATTTTTGATGATCCCAAATCTATTCCTACTATTTGTTTATTCATTAAGTCTATCCCCCCTCGCACGAGAAACCTTAAGTGTATATATTCAACATAAAAATAAATTTTCCTCTTATTTAATTAATTTTTTATAATATTTATTATAAATTTAAATTTAATTAAAACAGTTTATATTTTTATTGTATATTTGTGGATATATATAAACTTAATTTATAATTAGTAACTATCTTAAATCACTATATTTAATTATACAATACTATCAGCTTCAAAAGAAGATGTAATCTCCAACTTATATAAATTGAAACTTTTCATCTGATATATTGTTAAATTAATGATTTAAAAAGTTATTTTTTTATTATAGACTCAGTATAATAGCAATATATAAAAAATGCAATATTACTTGGGGATTTCGCGTGAATATTGAAATTTATACCATTTCGAATTTAAGCACAACAAATTAAGGCTAAAAGCAATAATTTATATTGCTTTTAGCCTATTTGCTTATCTATTATTAACTAAAGAGATAACATTCTTATCATCATTTCATTGTCAACGCAGTAAGTCATTGCTTCATCTTTAGATATAATACCTTTTTTATATAACTCTGCAATTGACATATCCATAGTTTTCATACCATATTTTCCTCCAGTTTGAACGCAGGATTGTAATTGATGCGTTTTTCCTTCCCTTATAAGGTTTTGAATTGCTGGAGTTGATATCATTATTTCAAGAGCCGCCACTCTGCCTATTTCATTAATTTTAGGTATTAATTGTTGAGAAACTATTCCCTGCATTACTGCAGCTAATTGAACTTTGATTTGTTGCTGCTGATGTGGAGGAAATACATCCACTATTCTATCTACTGTTTTGGCTGCACCTATAGTATGTAAAGTAGAGAAAACCAAATGACCAGTTTCAGCTGCAGTTATAGCAATGGAAATTGTTTCAAGATCTCTCATTTCGCCTACTAATATAACATCTGGATCTTCTCTAAGTATAGCTCTTAAAGCATTTTTATAATTTTTACTATCTTTCCCAATTTCTCTTTGATTAATAATGGATTTGTTGTGTTTATGCAGATACTCGATAGGATCCTCCAGGGTTATTATATTACATGCTCTAGTAGAATTAATTTCATTAACCATAGCCGCTAGAGTAGTACTTTTACCACTGCCTGTAGGCCCCGTTACTAAAACTAGCCCTCTTTGCTTTGTAGTAAGTGCCCTAACAACCTCAGGAAACTCAAGCTGTTTAAGCGTAGGTATTTTTAGTGCAACTACTCTAATAGCTATAGTATCGCTTCCTCTTTGTTTATAAACATTAACTCTAAATCTTCCAAGTCCGTAAATAGAGTAAGAAGTATCAATTTCCCCCTTTTCATAGTATTCATCATAAGAGTTTTCTAAAATTTCTCTTGAGTATTTTTCCGTATCTGCTGGTGTTAATTTATCTTTCCCTATTTGTATTAGATGACCATTAACTCTAATAACTGGTACTGATCCAACTGTTAGGTGCAAATCTGATGCATTTTGTTCTGTGGTCTTTTCTAGTAATTCATTAAGCGATATCATTATTTGTCCCCCTGTTCTTTAATGAAGCTCCCAAATATCTATGGCTGATGAGCTTAAATTTTTAGTATGTTATTACCATTTTCGATATCTGGCTACATTTTTTCACATCTCGATGTAGAAATTTTGTTTTCTTTAGTAAAAATAAAATTAATTCATTTATTTTATAATATTCGACAAAATTATAAAATTCTCCTTTTTTATTCTTTTCATCATAATTTATTAGGACTAGTTAACCTAGTTTTATTATTATAATTTAACTCCTTATAAAGCTTCTTTAATGCTCTCTTTTCAATTCTAGAAACATAGGATCTAGAAATTCCTAGGATCAATGCAATCTCTCTTTGAGTCCGAGGGTTACCGTCAATTAATCCATATCGCATTTGGATTATTATTTTTTCCCTATCCATCAAAGTTAAGTTTATCTTACTATAGAGCTTTTTAATTTGTATTTTATTTTCTACTATTTCAATAATGGAATCTTCATCACTACTTAATACATCCATAAGGGATATCTCATTTCCCTCTTTATCAATTCCAATTGGGTCCTGCAGGTACACTTCACCTTTTGTTTTCTTATTATTACGAATAAGCATAAGTATCTCATTTTCTATGCACCTTGCAGCATATGTGGCTAGCCTTGTTCCCTTACTTGTATCAAATGAATCAATGGCTTTAATTAGTCCCACAGTCCCAATAGATATGAGGTCGTCTACATCCTTTCCTGGGTAGGAATATTTTTTTACTATATGTGCAACTAGTCTTAAATTTCGTTCAACTAAGATACCTTTAGCTAACAAATCCCCTTCTTTTAACTTTGTTAAATAGGATTTCTCCTCTTCCTCACTCAATGGTTGGGGGAATGAACTACTACCAGTTATATAGGCTGTTAAAAATGTAACATTCCCAATCATATCTAATAAACAATTCATGAAAAACACAGATGTTCCTCCTAATAGTGCTTATTAATATGATATGATATATTTTATTAAATGTGACTGTACATGAAATTTATTTAATTATTTCTTTTATCCATAATATCATTAAGTTCATTGACCACTTTTTTAAATAATGGAGCAGCCGTATTTCCACCTTCTTCGTCGTTTTTACCTTCTATATTTACATCAATGTTATCCACAAATACAACCATAGAATAACTTTTACCATGCAAATTGAAAAAGCCAACGAACCATCCATCGGATGTCTCTCCATCCTCAGTAGTACCTGTTTTACCACCTATATCCATGCCACTTATGGCAGCATGGATTCCTGTTCCCTTGTTTACTACATCCATCATATGAAGTTTAACTTTTTCTGCAGTTTCTTTTTTTAATATACGAGTGATCTTAGGTGTAATCTTTTCTAAAATTTTATTGTTTTCATTTACATATGCGTCTATCAAACTTGGCTGAACGTATATTCCATTGTTTATAATAGTACTCGGAATACTAATGGCTTCTAAGGGTGTTATTCTAACATTTTGACCAATAGCTGTTTGACTTAAGTCACCAACCACAGGATTTAATAAATCCCCCTCAAACTTACCAATTTCCTCTTGTTGAAAATTCAATACTTTGCCTAACATCCCTTGTTTTTTTGCATAATTATAAATGTTCTGTAAACCCACTGTCTCACCTAATTGCATGAATACGTTATTAGAAGAGTGGGCTAATGCTTCCGCAAGTGTGTATTGATTTTGTCCCATATAAGGATCTTCTAGTGGGTAATCACGATTTATTGTATATTCTTTATTATTGTCTATTAAATTCATATCTAGCCCAGCTTCATCCACAATAACTTTAAAAATCGATCCTGGGAACGCGCCATTAGTACTTGGATATCCTAAATTTGCGTTATAAGCACTATCATCCTTTTGCGACATTGCTCTTATCTTCCCATTGCTGCTCTCCATTAGAAGAACCCCAACTTGCTTATATTTTTTATATTCTTCCTCATGGAGAATAGCGCAAACTTTATCTTGAATTTCTTTATCTAATGTAAGTCTTACATTAGTATTATTTTCAGGTTCAATTATTTTACCGTCAGCTATCTCACCATTAACTCCTTTAGCAAATGTAATTTTTGAAAATTTATTGTTTTTAGTTTTATTATATATTTGCATTTCTAAAGTGTCAGCGCTTTTGAGTGCAGAGGCACCTCCAATTTTATCATAGTTTAGTTCTATTAATAAATTTTCAATTTTCCAATTCTTAACTTTAATAACCTCATTAGCTGCATAAGCATAAAACCCTTTTACTTCTTTAATATCCTTAAGCTTATCAAAAGTTATTTCATCAATTTTATATCTTATTTTCTCCCCACTACCGGTACCTTTAATCTTTTCTAAATCATAATTACTATTATAATTTCTTAATGTAATTGTTAAGGCTTGCATGTCATATTTACTAGTATATTCATTAAATCTAATATAATCAACTGGATCAATAATTGCATAATAATTTACCTCATAATTTAAAAGATCGAGCCCATTACAGTCAATTAAATTATATTGTAACCCGTACTTTTCATCTATTGTATATTGTGCATTAGCCATAGTTTTTAATGGCTCAGATTTAAAATACATGAGATTTGTGATTTTCCAAGTCAAAAAACATAATAATAACATAAATATAATCATTATCGACCAAGTTCTTATTTTCATTTCTTTCCTTTGATTTGAAAAACCAAAGGTATTATTTCTATTATACATAAAAACACCTCACCTAGACTAATTCTAGCCTAGAATGAGATGTTTTATACTTTGTTATTGTTAATTACTTTAGATGTTTCTGTAGAGTTTGTCTTATATTTGCAGTAATTATATCTATAGCTACTTTGTTATGTCCACCTTCAGGTATAATAATATCTGCATGTCTTTTGGTAAGTTCTGTGAATTGCTCGTGCATTGGTTTAACAACGTTTAAATATTGGTTTATAACAGAATCTGTTGTTCTACCTCTCTCATTAATGTCCCTAACTAGTCTTCTTATGAACCTAACGTCTGCATCAGTATCTACATATATTTTAATATCCAGCATGTCACGAAGTATCTTTTCTTGAAATATAAGAATCCCTTCTACTATAATAATTTCCTTTGGTTTAACAGAAATCGTTTCTTTTATTCTGTTATGTATTTCAAAATTATATATAGGCTTTTCAATAGTTTGCCCCTCTAAAAGAAGATTTAGGTGCGCAACTAATAGTGAGGTATCAAAAGCATCTGGATGATCATAGTTTGTTTTTATTCTCTCATCATAAGAAAGATTACTTTGATCCTTATAGTAAGAATCTTGTTCGAGCATTGCAATACACGCTTCATCGAACTGTTTATAAATCTCTCTTGCTATTGTGCTTTTTCCTGAACCCGTTCCCCCAGCTATACCTATCGAAATCGGACGATCCATTATTTTTCCTCCTTGGGTTTTATAAGTATATCATTTTCGCGAAGTCTTTCCAAAGATTTTACAGTGAACATCATTTGAGCACTCGGGGCAGAGACTATACTCTCACCCTTCGAATTTTTCATATCATTAAGCACTATTAAAGCATTATCTCCCACAGGCCGTAATACTTCAACAGTATCACCACTGTATACTTTATTCCTTTGCTCAATTAGCGCAATATTATTTTCTACGTTGTATTCTCGTACAACTCCAACGATATCGTAGTCTCTAATATATGAGGAAGATTCATAAATTTGCTTGTTTGGGTCCCCAAAGTAAAATCCAGTATAATATTGTCTATGACTAGGTTTTAGGAGATTGTCCATCCATTTTTGCTGGAACTTATAATTTACACAATCCTCCATATAGGCATCCACAGCTTCTCTATAGGATTTACATACGGAAGCCACATAATATGAGCTTTTCATTCTTCCCTCTATTTTGAAAGACACTATCCCTGATTCCATAAGTTCTGGTATATGTTCTATCATGCATAAGTCTTTTGAATTCATTATGTAAGTACCTTTATCATCTTCAATTATAGGGAAGTATTCTCCATCCCTTTTTTCTTCCACTAAGAAATATTTATATCTGCATGGCTGAGCGCATTGTCCACGATTTGCATCTCTACTCGTCATATAATTTGACATAAGACATCTTCCTGAATATGACATACACATAGATCCATGAACAAAAGCTTCAAGTTCACAAGTTTCCGGTAACTTAGCTCTTATTTCTTTAATTTCGCCTAGTGATAATTCTCTTGCGAGAACAATTCGTTTAACCCCTTGTTTATGCCAAAAAATAGCTGACTTATAGTTTACATTGTTAGCTTGAGTGCTTAAATGAATTTCTAAATTTGGCACAACCTCTCTAGCTGTCATAATAATCCCTGGGTCAGATACAATAATAGCATCTGCACCTAAATCGTATACCTCTCTTAGGTAATCTTCAAGGCCTTCTAAATCTTCATTGTGAGGAAATACATTTAATGTAACATATACCTTTTTACCTTTTAAATGTGCAAACTCTATACCATCTTTTAATTCTTCATTACTAAAATTGTCTGCAAAAGCCCTTAAATTTAATTTACTTCCACCTAAATAAACTGCATCTGCACCAAAATTTATAGCTGCTTTTAATTTCTCTAAATTACCAGCCGGTGCTAGTATTTCTGGTTTCATAAGCTTCATTCCTCCTTGCCATTCTCTGCACTTTTACTTAGTGCCGTTTTCTGCACTTTTTTTTACCGTAACTGATATTCCATCTCCCATTGGTATTACTGAAGTTATAAGGTCCTCATTATTAGATACTAGTTCTAAATAAGTTCTCATACGCTTTATTATAGTGATCTTTCTACGTGTTGCGAGATCTTTTGATGCAACCATTCCTCTAAAAAGAACATTATCAGCAATAAGAACTCCTTCTTTTTTTAAAAGCCTAAGGCAGTGAGGAAGAAAATGATTATAGTGTGCTTTACCCGCATCCATAAAAATCATATCATATTCATTTTCTAGATTTTCTAGAATTTCTAGACAATCTCCTTGTATAACAGTTATTTTATTTTGTAGTCCATATTTTTCTATATTAGCATTTGCAATTTCTATCATTTTTTCATCTCTTTCAATAGTGGTAATTTCACTTAATCCACCAAGAGTTTGATTCATTAAAATAGCAGAATATCCTATGGCCGTACCAAGTTCTAAAATCTTTTTAGGTCTATTTACAGTTATCATTAATTCTAAAAACTTAGCAGTTTCCTTTTGAACTATAGGAACTCTATTTTCCAAAGCATAATTCTCTAATTCTTCTAAAATACCAGTATTATTAGGTATCAATTCTCTTAAATATTGTTCCATATAATCATATGTTATCGCACTCATTTTGTTCCTCCAAAAATTCATTAAGGCACATGAATATAAATAACAAGTTAAAACTGCTAATATATTTTCATGCGCCTAACACAGTTAACTAAAATCCTTGTGTTACATCTTTTACTTTTAAGAATTCTTTATAGTCATCTGTAAAAAAATGCTTTCCATCTTTATCTAAAACAAAATATAAATAACTTGTTTTAGCAGGAGACAAAGCTGCTTTTATAGAGTCTTTTCCTGGGTTACATATTGGTCCTACAGGAAGTCCTGTCACCGTGTAAGTATTATAAGGTGATTTAACTTCTAAATCTTTATTGTATAGTTTATCTTTATGTATACCTAAAGAATATAAAACAGTTGCACAAGATTGCAGTTTCATGTCTTTTTTTAATCTATTATAAAAAACCGAGGCTACTTTACCTCGTTCATTTTTATCACTAGTTTCTCTTTCAATAATTGATGCTAGTATTATTATATTATCCAATTCTTTCATATCTATAGGAGTTTCTTTTTTTATTTCATTTATAGTACTATAAAACTTATCCACCATTAATTTTATTATTGAATTCGCACTCATACCAGCTTTTAGGTTATATGTAGATGGAAAAAGAAAACCTTCCAAATTAAATTTGCGGTTTTCATTTTCATTAATATAAGTAGGTAGCTTGTAAGTTCTACAGCTCTCTATAAATTTCTCACTATTTATTATACTTTTCTCTTGTAACAACTTTGCAATATCATTTATGTCAAATCCTTCTGGCACCGTTACTTTGATAACATCTTCCTCATTTCCTACAGTTGATAATATAGTTATTAGCTCATCAACTGTAACATCTTTTGGTATCAAGAACTTTCCTACGTGCACATTGGATTTAATTTTATTTTTTTTGACATAAATTTTTATAATAGTTGAGTTTTTTATATCCCCAGTTTGGTTTAAATCATCTAGTATGCTATATAAAGTGTTTCCATTTTTAACGGTAACATGGACATCTTTATTAGTTCTAATAGGATGCTGTATTATTTTCTTATATTGGAAATTTCCAGATAATACGCAAACTATTAAAACCCCTATTAATAGCACCATCTTTTTCATTAAACCACCCCATAATTCAAACTATTTATTTGATTTACTAGTTGCTCTTTTTCTTTCTCCTGAGTCTAATAATCTTTTTCTAATTCTAATGTTTAGAGGAGTAATCTCAACTAGCTCATCATTAGCTACAAATTCTAAGCACTGCTCTAGTGACATAGGTCTTAATGGAGTTAGTTTTAGTGCATCATCTGCTCCAGAAGATCTAGTGTTTGTTAACTGTTTCTTTCTACATACATTTACTTCTATGTCTCCAGCTCTTGCACATTCCCCTGCAACCATTCCTGCATATACAGGCATTCCTGCTGGTATGAAAAGAATTCCTCTTTCTTGAGCATTGTACAATCCGTAAGTTACTGATTCTCCACCTTCAAATACAATTAAAGAACCTCTACTTCTATCTGGAATTTCTCCCTTATACTTAGCGTAACCATCTAGAACGTGATTCATTATACCATTACCTTTAGTATCAGTCATAAGTTCACTTCTAAAACCAATTAAACCTCTTGATGGTACTTTAAATTCTAATCTAGTGTATCCATTTATAGCAGAAGTCATATTAACCATCTCTGCTTTTCTAGGTCCCATTTTCTCCATAACTACGCCCATAAATTCTTCTGGAACGTCAATTGTAAGGTGCTCAATTGGCTCTGTTTTATGGCCATTTTCCTCTTTAAATATAACATTTGCTTTTGAAACTTGGAATTCATATCCTTCACGTCTCATAGTTTCAATTAGAACTGAAAGATGAAGTTCTCCTCTTCCACTTACTTCGAAACCATCATCAATTTCTTCTACTTTTAAACTAACATTGGTTTCAAGCTCTTTCATAAGTCTATCTCTTATGTGTCTTGATGTAACATAAGTTCCTTCTTGCCCTGCAAAAGGAGAATTATTAACCATAAAATTCATAGTTAGTGTAGGCTCATCAATTTCAATAAATGGAAGTGCCTCCGGTTCATTAACATCTGCTATCGTTTCTCCAATGTTAATATCTGGAATACCAGAAACTGCTACGATATCTCCAAGCATTGCTTCTTCAGTTTCTTCTCTTTTAAGACCATTATAAACGAACAGAGCTGAAACTTTAACATTGTTTATTGTGCCATCTTTTCTTATAAGTGCTATTTGTTGATTTCTTTTGATTGATCCTCTTTCAATTTTTCCTATTCCAATTTTTCCAACATACTCATTATAATCAATAGTTGAAATAAGCATTTGAAGGGGCATATCTAAATATCCTTCTGGTGACTTTACATTTTTTACAATAGAATCAAATAATGGTTCCATGTTGACATTTTCGTCTTCAACATTAAGCTTTGCAAAGCCTTCTCTTGCAGAAGCATATACCACTGCAAAGTCCAATTGTTCATCATCTGCTCCAAGTTCAACAAATAGGTCAAATACTTCGTCAAGTACATCTGTAGGACGAGCATCTTTTCTATCAATCTTGTTTATAACTACTATAGGTTTAAGATTTAATTCCAATGCTTTCTTTAAAACAAATTTAGTTTGTGGCATTGGACCTTCATATGCATCAACTACAAGAAGTACACTATCAACCATTTTAAGTACTCGTTCAACCTCTCCGCCAAAATCTGCGTGGCCTGGAGTATCAACTATATTTATTTTAATTCCATTATGCATTACTGCTGTATTTTTAGAAAGAATTGTTATTCCTCTTTCTTTTTCTAAATCATTAGAGTCCATTACTCTCTCTTCTACTCTTTCATTTTCTCTAAAAACATGACTTTGCTTAAGTAGACAATCCACTAGTGTTGTCTTGCCGTGATCTACGTGCGCAATTATTGCTATATTTCTAACATCATTTCTTGTAAATAAATTCATATTAATCCTCCAATTTTTTTTCGTAAGTTTTACATTTTACACAAACAAAAATTGGATACGTCTCGAAGTATCCAATTTTCGCATTTACTATACTTATTCTAATATTATCTTGCAAAAAAGTCAACTAGGTGTATTATTGATTATTACTAAATGATAAAAAATGTTTAAATTATTTATCTATACACTTATCACAAACACCATAAAATTTCAAACTATGATCTTCGATTTTAAAGTTATATTTTTTTTCAACAATTGATTCTAGTTCCTCAAGTAAATCCCCATGCACCTCTAATACTTTACCACACCGATTACAAATTAGGTGATGGTGTTGATGGTTCTCATCTTCATGAATAAGTTCGTATCTGCTGCAGCCATCATCTAAATCCAGCTTTCGAATTACACACATTTCTTCTAAAAGTTGAACTGTTCTATAAATTGTAGCAAGGCCTATTTCTGGACAGTCAAATTTAACCAAGTCATATAGTTCTTCCGCAGTAAGATGGCTACCTTCACTCTTAATTATACCATTTAAAATAGCCCTCCTCTGTGGAGTAAGCTTATACCCCTTTTGTTTTAAGGTTTCCTTTAAACTCTCAATGCTCTCTGGTGATAAATTTTGCATATAAATCCCACCTTTTCTACAACTACTATTTGATTTATCAATGTAAATTATACTTACTATAGCTTTAGTGTAATACTTTATTATGATATTGTCAATTGATAATCATTTAGTTTTGAAAAATTAGGATAATTTATCTACTTTAGTAGATTAATTAAAGACTTTTTTCTGATATGTAATTAATCCTCTTCAGAAAAAACTAAATCATATGCTTCTGAAACCATTTCAAACTCTTCATCGTCTTCTATTGTAACTAAAATATCGTTACCTTCTGCATCCTTATCAACTCTCAGTGCAATTGCATCAATGTCCTCTTCTCCAGTCGGTGCAACAATAACATATTCCTTATCTTGGATGTCTAATTTAGTTAGTACATCAAATTCTATTTCTTTACCCTCTTCATCGTTTAATAGTATAGTTTCAACATTGTTATCCATTTTATTAACTCCTTTCAAATTATGTATTTAATTCCATTTTAATTTTAATTTCATATTTTATAAATTAGAAATTTATAAACGAGTGCCAAGACTATCTAAATATCCTTGTAAAATAAAAGTAGCCGCAATTTTATCTACAATCTTTTTTCGTTTTGACCTAGATAAATCACCCTCAAGCATTACCCTATTAGCAGCTACTGTAGATAATCTCTCATCCCACATTTTTACTTCTAAATGCAAGGTTTCTTTTAGCACATCGCAAAATCGCTGAACCTTTTCCCCTTGTGGTCCTATTGTACCATTCATATTTTTAGGAAGTCCAGAGACAAAACTTTCCACATTGTATTCTTTGCATATTTTTGCTATTTCTTCAATATCTGAAACTATGCTTTTTCTTTTAATTGTTGTAATTCCTTGAGCTGTTAATCCTAATGGGTCACATATGGCTATCCCTATTGTTCTGTCTCCAATGTCTAAACCTAATATTCTCATTCACATACTCCTTTAATAATAAACTAATTAATCTATAACATTAAAAAACAAAATGCCCTCAAGGGCATCTTATTTTTTAATGTCTAGATAAGATTTCAAAACTTCTTCTAAAATTTCATCCCGCTCTAGCTTTCTTACTAACGCTCTTGCTCCATTATAGTTCGTTATATATGTTGGATCTCCTGAAATTAAATAGCCTACCATTTGATTTACAGGGTTATATCCCTTTTTTATAAGCGAATTATATACGTCAGTCAAAATAGTTTTTGTCAAATCTTTTTTATCTTTTACAAAATCAAATTGGACTGTATTTTGATTAGTATCCATTCTATACACCCCTTCTCTCATTAAACACTAAACACTTTGAATCCCCCAAACATAAATAAATGGGGTTCTTAAGTAGCAATATAATACAGTTCCCCGATTACAATAAGTTCCATAATTACATACTAACTATAATCAAATTACTTCTATTAAGTATATTATAAAACAACTTTTACAAAAAGTATACTATTTTACCAATGTTTCAATTATAGAGCATACATTATCTATTGCATCGTCTAATTTTTCTGGAAGTTTTCCACCTGCCTGTGCCATGTCAGGTCTTCCACCGCCACCGCCTCCAGCGATTTTTGCAACTTCTTTAATTATTTTTCCACAGTGTATGCCTTTATCTATTGCAGACTTAGATGCCATTGCAACAAATTGTACTTTATCATCTGATGTGCTTCCTAGTACCACAACACCATCACCAAGTTTATCACGAAGTTTATCAGCTAAATCTCTTAAGGCATCGACATCTATATCTTTTACAGTTCCACAAATCACTTTAACCCCTTTAACCTCTTTAATATTATTTAAAATTTCATCTAAAGAAGAGCTAGCTAATTTACCTTTTAATAATATTATTTCCTTTTCCTTGTCTTTTAATTCTGTCAATTGAGTTTGTAATTTATTTATTATGTCTTTTTCCGAACATTTTAATGCACTTCCAATTTCTTTGATTAAATTATTTTTATCTTCAACATATTTTATAGATCTACTACCTGTTATAGCTTCAATTCTTCTAACTCCTGCTGCTACTCCTGCTTCAGATAAAATTTTAAATAATCCAATTTCCCCTGAGTTTTTCACATGAGTACCGCCACATAATTCCTTACTATAATCTCCTACGGATACTACTCTAACATCTTCTTGATACTTTTCATCAAATAATGCTATAGCTCCACTTTCCCTCGCTTTTTCTATAGTCATAACATTAGTTTCAACCTTATGAACTTGCATAATATTGTTATTTATAATTAGTTCAACTTCAGCAATTTCTTCCTCTGTTAAAGCAGAAAAGTGGGTAAAGTCAAATCTTAATCTACTTTCATTTACATAAGAACCTGATTGGTGAGCATGATCACCTAAAACTCTTTTTAACGCTTCTTGTAACATGTGAGTTGCTGTATGATTTTTACAAATCTCAGACCGTCTATCTTTGTCAACCGCAAGAGTTAAAGATTCATCTATTTTCACTGTTCCTTCTAGTACCTTAACAAAATGTACAACTTTACCAGAAGCATTCTTTTGGCAATCGTAAACTTCTGCTTTAAAGTTATTATTAAAGATTATCCCCTTATCGGAAGCTTGCCCTCCCATTTCAGCATAGAAAGGAGTAACTTCTGTTACAATAATACCTTTTGAACCCTTTGAAAGTTCAGAAGCAAGTTCCTCGTCACTAATTAAAACTTTAGCCTTAGCTGTAAGCTCGGTTTTATCATATCCGTCAAATTTTGTTTCAATATTTTTAGGGATTAAATTCAGTACACTTTCTCCACTACCCATATAATTTGACTGTCCTCTAGCAGCTCTTGCTCTTTCTCTCTGACTTTGCATTTCACTATTAAACCCTTCTGAATCAATTCCTAGCCCTGCGTCTTCTAGTATTTCTTCCGTAAGCTCATATGGAAATCCAAATGTATCGTATAATTTAAAAGCTTTATCTCCACTCAAAATTTTATCATTATTATTTTCAAGCTCTTCTATATAACCTTTTAAAATATCCATACCAGAATCTAAAGTTTCTGAGAATCTTTCCTCCTCAAGTTTTATAACCTTCTTAATATAATCTTCTTTTTCTTTTAATTCAGGGTATGCCTTAAATGAATTTTCAATTACAGTGCTGCAAAGTTTATATAAGAAATTATTTTTAATTCCAAGTAATCTACCATGTCTTGCTGCACGCCTAAGTAGCCGCCTAAGAACATAACCTCTTCCCTCATTAGATGGAAGAACACCATCACTTATCATGAAGGTTGTGCTTCTAACATGGTCTGTTATAATTCGGAGTGATATATCCTCAGTTCGACTTTGTCCATATTTTACTTTTGAAACTCTTGAAACTTCTTCTAAAATATTTTTTATCGTATCCACTTCAAAGATACTATTTGTACCTTGCATTATGCCAGCTATTCTTTCAAGGCCCATACCTGTATCTATGTTAGGATTTTTTAATTTGTTATAACTACCATGCTCATCCTTGTTATATTGAGTGAACACTAAGTTCCAAAACTCTATTATTCTATCTTCATTTCCAGCTTTAACAAAGTCTTCAGCAGTTTTTATTTGCCCGAGTTCTACATTTCGATCATAGTGTATTTCAGAACATGGGCCACAAGGCCCTTGACCTATTTCCCAGAAGTTATCTTCTTTTCCTAATCTAAAAATCCGGGTAACATCAATATCTGTATTTTTACTCCATATATCAAAAGCCTCATCATCATCTAAATATATAGTTACATATAAATTTTCTTTTGGTATCTTTAAAACCTCTGTTGAATATTCCCAACACCATGGAATAATCTCTTTTTTAAAATAATCTCCAAAAGAAAAATTTCCAAGCATTTCAAAAAAAGTCCCGTGTCTTGAGGTTTTTCCTACATTCTCTATATCTCCAGTTCTAATACATTTTTGACAAGTAGTTATTCTAACATTAGGTGGTGTTTGTATTCCCGTAAAATATGGTTTAAGTGGTTGCATACCTGCATTTACAAGTAATAAACTAGTATCGTTCTTAGGTACTAGCGAAAAACTCCCCAGTCTAAGATGATCTTTACCTTCAAAAAATTTCATAAATGATTCTCTAATTTCATTTAGTCCTAAATTTTCCATAATATCTCCTCCGTTGTTTATCATAATTTGTATGTAGAATTTAAAATCTTATAATTATATATTGCGAATACTGGCAGGTTATTTATTTGGATGTGCCTAAATTAAAAAAAACCTTCACTCCCCCTAAAACAAGGGACGAAAGTTTTCCGCGTTACCACCCTAATTATATCACTGCATAATTAATTAAATTAATCGCGTTGCAATATCTCTCAAGAAATAAGGTTCAAAGATAGCTTCAATATATCTAGCAAGAAGTTTTCACCTTACACTTCCTCTCTAAATGCTTAAATATACTTACTAATTCTTATCATTACCTAGTATTAAATTATATTTATTATAGCATATTTTACCTTCACACTTCAATATATACAAATTAGAAGCAAAAATAAATTTGCAATAAATATTTAACGACATTTGAAAAGGCAAGTTCTATCAGTTGTGGTATAACATTTATTTTTTTTAAAATAAATAATAGTTTAAGTCCTCGTATACAACTTTAATCACTACTCCGAGTGGAACTGCCAGTATCATACCTAAAATTCCCCCAATTTCTCCACCTATAATTAATAATATTATTACAGTTAAGGGATGCATACTTATACTATCTCCGATTATTTTTGGCGACAATATACTTCCTTCCAATTGTTGTAGTGCAAATAACCACAACGCTGTATACAATGCTGTTTTGGGAGAGGCCAATAATCCTATTAAAATAGCAGGTATTACACCAAATATTGGTCCAAAATAAGGTATTATGTTAAAAATTCCATTTATTAAGGATAGTATCAAAGGAAAATCAACTTTCATAAATAGTAAAATAAAAAATGTAGCAATGGTTATAATTCCACATAAAATAAGTTGGCTCATAATATACCGGCTTAGTACTTTATCAATATCCGCTATGATTTTCTTTATTACATTCCTGCTTTCTGGCGGAAAAGCTATTAATGTCTTATTTATCATATTTTCACTATCACACAAAAAGTAATAAATAATTAAAGGCGAAACCATGTAAGTTATTATATTTTCACCAATACCCATGATAGACTCAAATATTTTACCTGAAATTATAATTATTTGAGCATTTGATTTATGGTATATAGTGTTCATAATACCGCTTATTACTTTATTAGTGTTTAAAACCTTTATTTTCATATTTGCATTAGTTAAATAATACTCTAACTCATTTATCGATTTATCTATGTTTAAACCTTCTCTAAATATTGATGGTATTACCAATACAAAAGTTAAAAATATCAATCCTAATAACCCTACTATTATTAAAGCCGAAGCCGCTTTTTTATTTATACCTTTTTTAATTAAAAGCATATATAGTGGTTTTAATATATAAGACAAAATGAAGGATATAAACACTAAATTTATTAATTGTTTAACAATTGTTATCCTTATTGAAATAAAGAATATCACTACAAACGCTATAATACTTACAATAATCATAACTATCTTCTTTTTATTAATTTTTTTCATTTGCTTTTCCCTCTACAAAGAAGTTATGTGGCATACTTTTAAAAGAATAAGCATTGCAATTTGAAAGGTAAAGAATATTTTCTTCTCCAAGTATTAGTTCATTTATTAGCATTATTCTTTTTCCTCTAATTAAATTTATAATAAATCCAGAAGATACTATAATTCCTTTTATTTCAAATGTATCACATGTAAACGAAATATCTTCAACCATACCAAATACATTTCTACATTTGTCTATTACATCCATACTAACAAAGCTATGCAGGCATAGATATTTATTTTTCTCTACTTTTTTAACTACCATATGTTTATTAAAATATATAATATCTTCTTTTAACACACTTACATTTCTATGAAAAATTTTATAAGGAGATACTACAAACCCAATTACCTTCCCTTTATTAAAGTCTATTAACAAGTCTCTGATAAATCCAATTTTCTTACCTTCCACACTCACAACATTCATAAATATAAAATCTTTACTTTTAAACATATTATCTCCTATAAATAAAAACTAATTATTTTTTATTATATTTATGTTTTCCAATTAGTCTAAGAATTATTACACAAATTAAAGATAAATGCTTAAAAACGTACTTATTTTAAATCATCATTCCAAAGCTGGAGGTTTTGTGACTCTCTATAATTATTTATTGCATTATGTATAGTTTGTTCTGCAAGAACAGAGCAATGCTCTTTTAAAGCCGGCAATCCCTCCAAAGCTTCAATAACTGACTTGTTGGTTAACTTCCATGCGTCCTCTGTGGTTTTGCCCTTTATAAGTTCCGTCGCAATACTAGAAGAAGCTATTGCAGAACCACAGCCAAAAGCCTTAAACTTAACACTATTTATTATATTGTCCTCAACCTTTATATAAATCTTCATTATATCTCCACATTTAGGATCTCCTGCCTCTCCGATTCCGTTAGCATCAGCTAATATTCCCATGTTTCTTGGACTATAAAAGTGTTCCATAACCTTATCACTATATATCATAAATACCATCTCCTATAAATACAGAGGGCTACCTAGTTTTTTAACTAGGTACCCCTCTGCTTAAATTATCCGCTAAATTTTCTTTATTTTAACGTAATCTGAATTTACAAAATTTCCTCTATTATACCCCCACCAACTACTATATTTTCTAAATAGAAAACTACTGATTGGCCTTTGGTTATAGCTCTTTGTTTCTCATCAAATACAACTTTTACCCTGCCATTTTGCATCGGAATTAAAGTAGCTAATTGAGGTCTTGCAGAATATCTAATTTTAGCTGTAACTCTTAAATTGGAGGTCAGCTTATCAAACACAATGAAATTTAAATCTTTTGCTACAAGTTCAGTTTTGAAGATATCATCTTCGTCACCTAATATAACTTGATTAGTTAAAGGATTAATATCAGTAACAAAAACAGGTTTTCCTAGAGCGATACCTAACCCTTTTCGTTGTCCTATAGTGTAATACACTATTCCTTTATGTAATCCTAAAACCTTTCCCTGTTTATCAACAAAGTTTCCTGGCTTTATATCCCTGCCACTGTACTTTACAATATATGCCCCATGGTCATTGTCAGGTATAAAACAAATTTCTTGGCTATCTTTTTTTCTAAAAACTTCTAGTCCAATTCTCTCTGCAATATTTCTTATTTCCGGCTTAGAATAATCTCCACAAGGCATCAAAGTGTGACCTAATTGTTCTTGAGTTAAAGTATACAACGCATAAGTTTGATCTTTTTTATCATCATCTGCTTTTTTAAGCACATATCTATCATCGCATTTTTCAATTTTAGCATAGTGACCTGTGGCTATATAATCGGCTCCAAGCGCCTTTGCTTTTCTTAAAAATTCTTTAAATTTAATAACCTTATTACAAACAATACATGGATTAGGAGTTCTACCTTCCATATATTCATCTATAAAGTTATCAATAACATTTGTCTTAAATACATCCTTAAAATTCATAACATAAAAGGGTATATCTAGTACATCTGCAACACGTCTTGCATCATTTGCAGCTGTTATAGAACAACATCCACCTTCATTTTCTTCATAATCAGGATTATCTGCAGAGAGCTTCATCATAATTCCTATAACTTCGTAGCCTTGCTCTTTCAAAAGATACGCAGCTACAGAGCTATCTACTCCACCACTCATTCCAATAACTACTTTTTTTTTCATTTAATATCCCCTATTCTCCGTGTACCTCGGCATGTATATCATCGTGCTCTGTGTAATCCCATACTTCAAGTCCAGCTTTACTTCTATAATCATTAATTGCTTTGTGAATAGCTTCTTCAGCAAGCACCGAGCAATGCATTTTTATTGGTGGAAGTCCATCTAAGGCTTCAGCTACAGCTAGATTTGTTAATGTCCATGCATCGTCTACTGATTTACCTTTAATAAGTTCTGTCGCCATACTTGACGATGCTATAGCAGATCCACAACCAAAAGTTTTAAACTTTGCATCTACTACTATATTATCTTCTACTTTTAAATAAACCTTCATAATGTCTCCACATCTAGCGTTACCAACTTCACCAATTCCGCTAGCATTTATAATTTCTCCAACATTCCTTGGGTTAGTAAAATGGTCCATAACTTTTTCACTGTACATCATATTATTTTTCCCCTTTCTTTAAGTAATCATCCCATAATGGTGACATATCTCTTAATCTTTGAATAATCTTTGGCACCGTTTCTAATACATAATCTACTTCTTCCTCAGTAGTAGCATCTCCTAAAGACAATCTTAGGGATCCATGAGCTATTTCATGTGGAAGACCTATCGCTAATAAAACGTGAGATGGATCTAAAGAACCAGATGTACAGGCACTTCCGCTAGAACCTGCGATTCCAATTGCATCTAACATTAATAGTATAGATTCGCCTTCTATAAATCTAAAGCATACATTTGAATTGCCTGGGAGCCTATTTTCTCCTATTGGTCCATTTAATCTTGTATAAGGCACTTCTAATAACCCATTCATAAGCTTATCTCTTAAATATACTAATTTTTTAGTCTTTTCTTCAATGTTCTGAGTAGCAAGTTCTATAGCTTTACCAATTCCCACTATGCTAGCCACATTTTCAGTACCCGCTCTTCTATTTCTTTCTTGTCCACCACCATGTATTAAATTATCTATTTTAATACCCTTTCTTACATATAGTGCTCCTATACCCTTAGGTCCATAGAATTTATGACCAGCTAGTGACAATAAATCTATATTCATTTCTTTTACGTCTACTGGAATATTACCTACTGCTTGAACTGCATCTGTATGGAAAAGTATTTTCTTACTTCTACATAATGCTCCTATTTCTTTTATTGGCTCTATTGTTCCAATTTCATTGTTAGCAAACATTATCGATACTAAAATAGTTTTGTCTGTAATTGCATTTTCTAAATCTTTAATGTTAATAAGCCCGTATTCATCAACAGGTAAATACGTAATTTCAAATCCATTCTTAGCTAAATATTCGCAAGTATGTAATACTGCATGATGTTCAATGGTTGTTGTTATTATATGATTTCCCTTTTCCTTATGAGCAGAAGCTATTCCCTTTATTGCCCAATTATCTGCTTCTGAACCTCCACCAGTAAAGTAAATTTCATTTTCGCTGGCATTTATAGCTTTTGCTACCTGAATTCTACCAACATCAATAGCTTTTTTAGTTTCTCTTGCTAAAGAATAAATTGAAGAAGGATTTCCAAAATATGTTGTGAAATAAGGAATCATTGCTTCCATTACTTCTGGCTTAGTATAAGTGGTTGCAGCATGGTCCATATAAATTGATTTATTCATTATCTTTCACTCCTTTAATTAATGTCATTTTGTTGTAATCATCCACAATATCTTTTAAAGTTATTGAAGTTGTTACACTATCTATACTATTTTTTATTTTCTTCCATAATAATCTTGTAGCACAACAATCAATATTATTGCATGAAACCTCTTCTAAACAATTAGAGATTTCAATTGGTCCTTCAAGTACGTTAATAACTTCATAAATAGTTATTTCTTCTGGTGCTCTATTGAGTATATAGCCTCCCTGAGCTCCCCTTACACTTTTAATAAGTTCAGCTTTGCGAAGTGAGGAAAACAATTGTTCTAAATAATATTCAGAAATACTTTGTCTTTCGGATATACTTTTTATAGATACAGGTTGTTCTCCATAATTTATCGCTAAATCTACCATGGCTTTAACTCCATATCTTCCCTTAGTAGATAATTTCATTTAATCACTCCTTCAAAGTAGAGTGTTTTACTATACTTTATAAAACTATAATATCAACTCCTAGTAAACTTGTCAACTATAAATATTCCGATTTTCATTATTTTTTTCCATCTAAGCGCTATATTATCGAATTATTCACTAATAATCTACCTATAAGTCCATAATGCTCAAATTTATACATTAAAATGTCCTTTAAGTTATTACACTAAATAATTTATATTTGTTATTGAAGAATTCAATTATATATAGTATAATTTAAAGAACGCTTTGGAGGAATATCACCCACGTAGGTAAATCACTTACGTGGGGTTTTTTATATTTTTATAGGAGGTATTAAAAATGAAAAATCAAATCGTAAAACCATCAATTTTACCTGGCTTTATGGAGCTTTTGCCAGCAGATCAAATTCAGTTTAATAAATTAGCAGATACAATAAGGAGAACTTACGAGAGCTTTGGATTTATGCCAATAGATACGCCAGTAATAGAGAAATCTGAAATACTACTGGCAAAAGGTGGCGGAGAAACTGAAAAGCAAATCTATAGATTTACAAAGGGTAGTAATGATTTATCCCTTAGATTTGATTTAACCGTTCCACTAGCAAGGTATGTGGCGCAAAATTATAATTCCTTAACTTTTCCCTTTAGAAGATATCAAATTGGTAAGGTGTACAGAGGCGAAAGAAATCAAAAAGGCCGTTTCCGTGAATTTTACCAATGTGATGTTGATATTATCGGAAATAACAATTTAAGTGTTTTAAGCGATGCCGAAATACCTAGTATTATTTATTCAATATTTAGCAGCCTTGGTTTCCAGGATTTCACCATAAAAATTAACAATAGAAAATTGTTAAATGGATTCTTTGAATCTTTAGAAATCCAAGATAAAGCACAGGTTTTAAGGGTTATTGATAAAATTGATAAAATTGGAGTGGAAGCCACTACTGAGGAGCTACTTAGTAGTGGAATAAGTAAGGTCGCTATAGAAAAAATACTTGAATTCATTAATATAACAGGAAGCAACCAAGATATTTTACTGTCATTAAAAAATTTAAATATTTCTAATGAAAACTTTAAAATCGGTCTTGAAGAGCTTTCGACAGTTACTAAATATGTGAAATTGTTTGGAGTTCCTGATAATAATATTAAAATAGATTTAAAGATATCCAGAGGTCTTGATTACTACACTGGCACAGTCTATGAAACATTTCTAAATGAATATCCTTCTATCGGTTCGGTGTGTTCTGGTGGACGATATGATAATTTAGCGGAATATTATACAAAACAAAAACTACCAGGGGTAGGAATATCAATTGGACTTACTAGATTATTTTATCAATTAAATGAAGTTGGATTCTTTAAAAATGATGTTAGTCCTTCTATAACAAAAGTACTAGTAATACCCCTAGATAATAATATTGATTATGGGATTTCTCTTGCAAAGAATTTAAGGGATAAGGGAGTAATTACAGAAATATACCTTGAGGACACTAAAATGGTAAAGAAACTGGGGTATGCAAATAAATTAGCTATTCCTTTTGCAATTTTAGTTGGAGAAAAGGAAGCTCAAGATAAAACTGTTACTATAAAAAATATGGTCACTGGTGAGCAAATAACTGTTGATTTTGATGCTGCTTATGAAATAGTAAATGTATAAAACACTCTTTAAAAAAAGTATTAAAGAAACGAGAATATGAAATTTACCACTTTTCTTGCATAAATTAACAACAAAAATAAAGTATAAAGGAACCGTAAATAAGATACTTGTTTACGGTTTTAATTATAACTTTTAGTTTACGTCATATTTTTTTTGTGAGATGCTGCCTAAAAAGAGGAGACTAATTATGGATTTAATCAGAAACACAATGTGGCTAGAGGACATCATTTTTTTATCATCGGAGCTTCCTCTAAAACATAAAAATTTATTTTTTCAAAAGAACAAAGAAGATTTTTTCAATGAAATCGCTAGTTTAAAAATGAATATTGAAGCTTTTAGTGACTATGAAATAAAGCTTCAAATTTCTAAAATTGTTGCATCCATAAGAGATTCTCACACATCAGTACCTTTACCAATTAATCTCTTACTTCCATTAGAATTGTATTGGTTTTCTGAAGATATCTACCTAATATCAACCCTCCCACAATATAAGGAAATACTATATTGTAAAATAATAAAAGTAAATAAAATTGATATAAAAGAAGTTATTAAAATTTTGAGTTCCATTATTTCTTACGAAAATGAAACCTATCTTAAATCACAACTCCCTAAGTACTTCCCTGCGATTGAATTACTTTATGATTTGGGAATTTCTAATGATACTAATAGCTTAGAATTAACCTTTGAAGATGAAAACAATAAAATAAAAACTTTAGAGATAGAATCTGTTAATCTAAGAGATTGGAAAAAAAGTCTTAGTTTAATCAATAATAATTTAGTACGTAGTAACAATTTACCTCTTTACAGAAGACATAGTGACAAATATTACTGGTTTGAGTATATAGATTCGTCTAAGACAGTGTACTTTAAATATAACTCTTGTAGGGACATGTTGCCCACAGATGTATTTACCTTTTGTAGTCAATTAATTAAATTCATTGACGCTAATCCAGTAGAAAAGCTCATAATTGATTTGCGAAATAACTTTGGTGGTAATTCACTGTTATTAGATCCCTTTGTAGACTATATAAAACATTGCGAGAAAATTAATAAGAAAGGGAAAATTTTTGTCATAGTAGGACGAGCGACTTTTTCTTCGGCACTGTTAAATGCCTTTTCCTTAAAAGAAAATACCTCAGCGATATTTATAGGTGAACCCACTGGTGGAAAACCAAACTGCTATGGTGAGGTAAAGAGATTTACTTTAAAAAACTCAGGACTTACGATTTGCTATTCTACTAAGTATTACAAAATTATTGAAGATGATTCGCAACCATCATTTTGGCCAGATGTTTACATAGAACTCACTATACAAAATTATATTAATAATGAGGATCCTTGCCTTGAATATATAACTAATAGTAAAGGCTAATAAAGTCACTTCTATCCATACTCATGGCCTTATGTGTCTTTATTAGTCACCTTTTCCTATGAAAATTAATACTATGTATTGTAAATAACTTTATGGGGAGGAGTATTGTGTCCTTTAAAAGTACTAGTCCAAGCTACAGAGATCTGATACTTGGAGTAAATAAAAAAGTACCTCTTATATCTGGAAAAAGTGTTACTGCAATTAATTTTGATAATGCAGCAACTACACCACCCTTTAAACGTGTTATGGAAGATGTTGTGAGCTTTGCTCCGTGGTATTCCTCCATTCATCGTGGTGAGGGATTTAAATCTCAACTAACTACTAGTTTATATGAGGATTCTAGAAATATCGTCAGCAAGTTTGTACATTCTGATTTTAATAAAACAGTGATTTATGTTAAAAATTCCACCGAAGCATTTAATAAGCTTTCCAACCTATTATACGACCCATATAAAAAGAATGTCATTCTAACAACAGACATGGAACATCATTCAAATGACCTGCCTTGGAGAGATAAATTTATAGTAGATTATATCTCCATAGATGAATTCGGTCGGTTGTCCCTCGAGGATTTAGAATATAAGTTAAATAAATATATAAATGATATAGTACTAGTTACAATTACTGGTGCTTCAAATATAACTGGCTATAAAAACCCTATTTATGATATAGCTAAATTAGTTCATAAGTTCGGATGCAAAATACTTGTGGACGGTGCACAACTAATACCCCATGCTCCCTTTACTATGAATAGTGAGAATCCAGAATATAATATAGATTTTTTAATCTTCTCTGCTCATAAAATGTATGCTCCATTTGGAATTGGAGTATTAATTGGACCTAAAAGTATCTTAGATAACTGTGACCCTGATTTAGTTGGCGGTGGAACAGTAGATATTGTTACTCATGATTATATAAAGTGGAATGACTCTCCAGAGAGGCATGAGGCTGGATCTCCAAATGTTATGGGTTCTATAGCTTTGGCATCTAGTATTAAAATCCTAAGTAAGATTGGAATGGATAATGTGGAGCATATCGAAAAAAATTTAACTACTTATGCCATCAAGCAAATAAGAAATATTCCAAATCTTACAATCTATTGTGACACTTCTAAAGAAATTGACAGAGTTAGTATAATTCCATTTAATATTGCTGGAATTCATCACTCCACAGTTGCAAAAATTCTATCTTATGAATGGGGCATTTCTGTAAGAAGCGGGTGTTTTTGTGCTCAGCCCTACCTTGCTCAGCTATTAAATATCTCTAGTGAGTATGCCCGTAACCGTATATCAAATCCTGATTTATACCGCCCTGGAATGGTTAGAATCAGTTTTGGGCTTTACAATAGTTACTCAGAAATTGATATATTAGCTTATGCCCTTAATAAAATTTCATTGAAAAGAGATTATTATATTACCAAATACCAAAATATGAAAAAAACTCTTTTTGATGTATAATTCCTAAATTTTTTTAAAGGCAAATAAGAATAGTACATTAGGATGTGTACTATTCTTATTTTAAGCCTATATTAAATTTGCTGTTACTACTGATAATCTCCATTTTTACTAGTCTACTTAGACTATAAAAATAATATTACTATAGGGATAGTTATTCCAGACACTATTGTAGTAATAAATATACACTTCGAGGCTAGCAAACTGTCACCACCATATTTTTCAGCAATAATTGCAGCTGAAACTGCTGCAGGCATTGCTTGCAATATAACACATATGTTTAATAACAATTCATCTGCCTTTATTAATTTTAATACCAAATAAACAATCATTGGAACTATTAAAAGTCTAACTAAAGTAGCATAGTATATAGAAAAGTCAGAAAAAATATCCTTGATTTTCATTTCTGCAAGCATCGAACCAACTACTAGCATAGATAACGGTGTTGTGGTAGATCCCACTAGTTTCAGTGAAGTTTCAATAGGCAATGGTAATCTTATTGAAAACGAGAATAAAATGATACCAATAAATACTGCTATAAGCGCTGGGTTTGCCATTGCTTTTCTAATGGATTTAAAATCCTTTTCTCCTGTGTATAACATTACCCCTACTGTCCAAATTAAAATGTTAAAGGGAATATTAAATATTGCCGCATAAAAAACACCAATACCTCCATAAATACTTTCAAGCACTGGATAACCCATAAACCCTACATTAGAGAAAATTGTTATAAATCTAAATACTTGTTGTTTATTTTTAGGCAACTTAAAAAAAAGCATCTTACTAATAAATATTAAACCTATGTGTATTATAAAAGAATACACTAAAATCTTTTGGGCATTACTAATCATCTCTGCTTGATATTTAATATTAAATGATGTAACTATCATAAAGGGCAAGGTTATATTAATTAATAATTCCGACATGCCCGTATCAACTGCATTGTTAAGATACTTCTTTTTCTTAGCATAAAATCCTACGGCCATAATAATGAATAATACGATAACTTGATTAATTAATTGGCTATTTCCCATTTTCACTCTCCTTAATTGAAACCATAATAACAACTTATTATCAACATAATAAATGGTTAATTTTACAATTATTTAACAATAACATAATTATATAAAAATACTAGCATATACTTTATAAAGACTTCATATTAACAACATAGAATGGCAATTACTGATAAGGGGGAAGTTAAA
>JBLHPD010000042.1:0-26841 GCA_047624165.1 Clostridium sp.
CATTAAATGACTTTCAAATTCTTCAAACATTTTTTTCATATATTAACTCCTTTCTGTTTATTATTTACAATAATATCACACTTTTATGCTATAACAAAAGAGCAAGTATTTACCTGCTCTTTTGTTATATTACATTTCATTAGCTATTTATTTTATTGACTAATACCCACTTTTTTTAGTTTCAAAAACACTTTCATTATATGCACTTTCTTCAACAGTTTGAACTATTTGATTTTTAGATACTTGCCCTTGAGACCTTGTGTCTTTCTTAATATAATCACGCAAATTTTCCTTCTTAGCTTCTTCACGAGTCTTCATATATAAACCTCCCTACTTATTATTACTTTACCTTCGACTACGCAGATTTAATGCTCGCTGTACTTCTGTAATACTTTTTTAAACTCTTCACCCTGTCCTATGGACAAGTACTCTGTTTCACCATCCACTACAACCGACTTATAAGCATATGCCTCATCTGAATCCTTAGGACCCACTATAACATATTCATTCCCGTCCATTTTAATAGCGTCAATCAGTTCTAGATCAACTTTCTTGCCACTTTCATTTATTACTGTTATTATTTCATTGGTTTTCATATACATACCTTCTTTCGCCTAGTCACATGAAAATAAAAAACAAGTCAGCATACTAATATATTTATTTTCATGCACTATATTATTTTGTGCCTAAGTAAATGTTTTATACCAAATTTTCATAATATCTCAGTATAAATCATAAAAAATACAATCAAAATGGGTATGAAAAAAAACCACACTAGGTCACAGTGTGGTTTTAAGCTACATGAATATTTAAATTAATTTTTGTTGAAGCATTTTAATTTTCAGTCCATGTATTCTTCACAAATTATAGCTATAAGTTTCTCTTTGCTATTAAGTTCAGGACTATCTAAAACTTTACCTAAAAGAAATTTAAGCATACCACCTATTTCTTCTCCTTGTTTAATATTGAATTCACTCATTAAATCTCCACCGTTCACTGCAAGTTCCTTTATGGATATTGGAACTTTAGATTCTAAAATGGCGATTGTTTTTTCTTCTACTTTACTAATTTCTTTTAAACGAATTTCAGGAAAACGTGAACCTAGTGCATCTGCCTTTTGCAATGCGAAGATGTCATGCACTAAATTCACACCAACTCTATTGATAAAACGTTTTACAGATGCATCTGTTAGTTTTGTAAGTATATGCATATGTTCCTTCACTAAAATTTTAATTTTACATATACTTTGATTATCGAATTTAAGTCGTCTAAGTATTTGATCAGCTATTATAACACTTTTTTTATCATGACCATAAAAATGACCTATACCTTCTTTATCAATAGTAAAACAATCCGGTTTAGCTATGTCATGTAATAATCCAGCTACTCTCAAACTAATCTCTGGTGGGCATTTCTCAACAACTGCTAAAATGTGTTCAAATATATCTTTGTCATGGTGCGGGTTTTGCTGTTTAAATCCTACGGCTACTTGAAGTTCTGGTAGTATAAACTCTAATAGTTTAGTCCATTCAAGTGTTTTTAAAGCTTTTGTTGTGTTATTAGATAGCAGTATTTTGCATAGTTCATCTCTAATTCTTTCATTACTTACATTTAATATAAGGTGACTATTTAACTTTATAGCTTCTAAAGTTTTTTCTTCTATACAAAAATCTAGGGTCGCTGCAAAACGAATAGCTCTAAGCATTCTTAATGCATCTTCTTGAAATCTTTTATTAGGTTCTCCTACGGCTCTAATTATTTTATTATGTAAATCTTTCATGCCACCAAAATAATCTATAAGACCATCTTCCTCGTTAAATGCTAAAGTATTTATCGTAAAATCGCGTCTTGCTAAGTCTTCTTTTAAAATTGAAACAAAAGTGACCTCATCAGGTCTTCTATTGTCTAGGTATTCACCATCTATTCTGTAAGTTGTAACCTCAAAGCCATCTCCGTTTATCATAACAGTTACAGTTCCGTGTTTTATACCTGTAGGTACCGTTTTATCAAAAAGTTTAATGATTTCTTCTGGTAATGCATTAGTAGTTACATCATAGTCTTTAGGCAAAGATGTCCCAATTTGTGAATCACGTACACTGCCTCCAACTATATAAGATTCATATCCATTATTTTTTAAAGTATCTAGAATTATCTTAACATCATTTGGTATAAACATAATATCTCCTTTTAACATCAACCATAATTTTTTTCGTATGTGCTTAATTTTAAATATACATTGCTATAGGTATAATTTCAATTATAGGCCCATTTATTTCTAATTGTTTTGAATCATAATCTCTAATTAAATCTGTATCTTTTAGAAATCTATTTTTAAATTCCTTAAAATACTCATCATTTAAATAATCAAAGTATGTGCCACTGAGCAAACTATAGTTATTATTCTCATCTTCTCTTGGAATTCTTATTACTTTACCAAGCACAGTGATTCTAGCACCTTCAATATAATCTAAATTACCCGCCATATGTTTTACCTCTAGGGGCACTACAACTCTTGTATTGCTAATTCCTATATTACTACTAATAAATTTTAAACATTTTTCTGATTTACAATTTCCAATACCCTCTTTTAGGATTTTTAAAATCTGCCTCTTAACTATTTGTTCCTGACTCTCATCACCGTTCTCTACGGGTTCAGGTGAAAAAGCTAATTGCATTTCCATAACTTTGGTCATGTCTTCTATATACTCTATAACTGGATTTTTATACAACTGTCCAGTAAACTGAACAAAATCAAATTCTTTTATATCTTTTATATCATTCTCGTTATTTATTATCTTTAACATACTTTGCTCATTTAGTATGTTTTTTAATCTTGATAGTATTGTAATTACAATTGAGACTCTTTCTTCAATCTTCTGAGATGTGAATTCATTAAGAAGTTGAACATTTAAGTCACCTTGCATTATTTTACCACAAGTAAGCTCATATAATGGTGTATTGGTACTAATAGTTACCAGCTTTCTAGTACTCTCACTTTTAATTTCGGCGAATTCCTCAATTACAACGGTATATAAATTATTTATCATATCTTCATTAATGTATAAAGGGATAAGTGCTCTGTTATCCATATTTACATAAACCTCCATTACTTATCACCTGCAGTGCTATACTTATCACCTGCGGTGCTATGCTCATCACTTTCAGTGCTGTTATCACCTGCGATGGTGTTTCCTACAGGTGGTGCTCATAAATAATACTTCTTACTAATTTATATTTTTTTTTGTAATTTAGAACAAAACATTACCATTGTTTTTACATTTTTTTTATTTATTGCCACTTAATGGTTGATTTATACATAGAGTTTCTGTTAATATATTACCATATATTGTTATTAAAATTTGAGGAGGAAAAACTATGGAACAAAAAAATTTTTTAAGACAATTTGGTGTGCCAGAAAATATTATTTCAAATGTTATTATTGTAAACAAAAACAATGATTATTATTGGTCAGTAGAAGTGGTAGGTGATAATTTAATTGCATATTGTGCTAGGAACAAAAATGATATCTACGATGGAAACGATAATACATTAACTGAAAAAATAGTTACTGGTAAAAATTTATTTTTCAAAAATAAAGAAATCGAATATAGCTTAGTTATTGAAGAGTATGTAAACAACTTTGAGAATAATCATAAGGCATATGTTGTAACTTCATTAAACGATAGCTTTTGTGTGTATGAAAAACTATAAACTTTTCTATCTTAATTTAGCCATATTAAAAAAATAACTAGTAAATTTACTAGTTATTTTTTTAATATGGCTGATTTCATAACTATAGTTTCACCATACCTACGCCTAAGATCATCAACAGCCCAGTCTATCGCCCTTTGCTTTTCGATTTGAGAATTATCAACATCAAAAATTGATATTTGTCTAAAATTATCCTCACTTAAATTATTAAGAGAAACTCCTAGTAACCTTATCGGCTCTCCCTTCCATAATTCATCAAAAAGTTTCCTTACTGTTTTCAGTATTTCCTGCGTTGAATCTGTAGCACTTTTTAAAGTCGTGCTTCTGGAATAATTAATAAATTCGTGATTTCTTATAGTTACAGAAATAGAATAGCAACACTTTTTTATATTCCTTAATCTTGTGACCGTGTGTTCTACTAGTGTTAATAATACTTTATAAGCTTCGTTTTTATTTTTAATATCATCAGATAATGTAGTGGAATTACTTATCCCTTTTAATTCATATTCATTCCATTTCACCTCTGAATTATCTATACCATTTGCATATTTCCACATCATGAGCCCACTACTTTTAAAGTGGTATTTCAAAATGGAAGCATCATACTTAGCTAAATCCCCTATAGTAAATATATTTAAATTATTAAGTCTAGGAACAGTTCTCTTTCCAACCATGAAAAGCTCTCCAACCTTTAGGTTCCATAATTTATTTTCTATTTCATTTTTAAAAAGAGTATGCACTTTGTTAGGTTTTTCAAAATCAGATGCCATCTTGGCTAGAAGCTTAACATCCGACATACCAATATTCACTGTAAATCCTAATTCACTCTTTATCCTATCCTTAATATCACAAGCAAGTTTTAATGCAGTTTCTTTTGAAGTATTATAACTTGTAACATCTAAAAAACATTCATCTATAGAGAATTTCTCTACATAAGGTGTATAGTCATCAAAAATTTCTTTCATACTTTTACTACACCTTTCGTATAATTTAAAGTCAGGTGATACTACTACAAGGTTTATACATTTCTTTCTTGCAGTAAATAAGCTTTCTCCTGTTACTATTCCATTTTGTTTTGCCATCATAGATTTCGCAAGGACTACTCCGCGTCGCGACTCCTCGTCTCCACCTATTACAGCTGCTATATCTCTTAGATCAATATCCTCGCCTTGCCTAAGTTTATCTGCAGCGCTCCAAGAAAGAAAAGCTGAATTAACATCTATGTGAAATATAAGTTTCTCGTTTGTTTTAATCATTTAATCTCATCCTTTATATAATGCATAGGTCCTAAAATATGAATTCAATATTTTGTGCTACTTTGAAGCTTATTTCAATGAATATTTTATCCCTACATATATTATATAGAATTTTAATACAAAAAAGCAACCTATCCTTAAGGGACATTCAAGTAAATAACAAGTCAGTATGCCAAATATCCGTCGCATCTTTGCCTTGTTATTTATTTTCATGCCCCTAATTAAAGAATAGGTCGCTTTTATAAGCCTTATGCTTTATGCCTTAGTGTTATCTTTTATATATTTCTTTATTTCATCCGAATCCCCAAATGATAATATTGGCGCTGATAGCTTTGTGCACTCTTCATAACTCGAATTTGTAACAGTTTTACGTGCTCTTAATATAGAAGAGGCACTCATACTGAATTCATCTAGTCCAAATCCAAGTAGTACAGGAATAAGATTTGTGTCCCCTGCCATTTCGCCACACATACCTACCGTTATTCCTGCCTTGTGACCATTATCTATTACAGTCTTAATTAACCTTAAAACTCCTGGATGATAGAAATCATATAAATATGATATTTTTTCATTCATTCTATCAACTGCCAGCGTATATTGGATTAAATCATTAGTACCAATACTAAAAAAGTCTACCTCTTTAGCGAGTATATCTGATATTACTGCAGCTGATGGTATTTCTATCATAATACCTACTTCAAGATGCTCATCAAATACTACGCCCTCGGACTTAAGATCATTTTTACATTTTTCTAATGTTTTTTTAGCTATTCTCAGTTCCTGAAGATTACATATCATCGGAAACATGATTTTAAGCTTTCCGTGTGCAGAAGCCCGTACCAAAGCTCTTAATTGGGTTATAAATATATCTGTTCTATCAAGGCAAAGCCTTATAGCCCTATAGCCTAGAAATGGATTCATTTCCTCATCCATAGGTAAATAAGTTAATTTCTTGTCTCCACCAATATCCAAAGTTCTTATAATAACAGGCTTTCCATTCATCTTTTCAAGAACTGATTTGTATTCTGCGTATTGTTCTTCCTCAGTTGGAAGCGCATCTTTTGACATATATAAAAACTCTGTTCTAAATAATCCTATACCTTCTGCGCCATTTTTAAGTACTGATTCTACATCTTCCGCAGACCCTATATTGGCAGCTAGTTCAACTGTTTTGCCATCTATTGTGGTAGATTCCATAGTTACATATTTAAGTAGCTGATGTTTAGATTCAATGAATTCTTTTCTTTTTAGTTCATAATTGTTTAAAGTTTTCTCATCAGGATTAATAATAACTATACCTTCTTCACCATCCACAATAATTAAATCACCATCTTTAATTTTACTTATGCCCTTACCTGCACCTACAACTGCAGGTAGTTCTAAAGAACGCGCAATAATTGATGTATGAGCAGTTTTCCCGCCTATTTCAGTTACAAAGGCTAAAACTTTAGTTTTATCTATCTGTGCTGTATCTGACGGAGTAAGATCCTTTGCTACTAATATACACTCTTCCGCAATTTCTGCAATTGAAGTCACTTTTACTCCGAGTAACACATTTAACACTCTTTTGCTCACATCTCTAATATCTGCTGCCCTCTCAGTCATAT
The DNA here is from genome assembly GCA_047624165.1 of Clostridium sp. Lineage (GTDB taxonomy): Bacteria > Bacillota > Clostridia > Clostridiales > Clostridiaceae > Clostridium_AD. The sequence continues at coordinate 6,575 of JBLHPD010000042.1, forward strand.
ATTCATTATCCATATTTTCAAAAATAGCTGCTGTTTCTGATGCTACAGTTTGTAGTGAGTATTCAGCATTTAATTTGTCATCTTCAATTTTCTTTTGAATGGAACCTATAAATTCTGGATCTTCAAGCATACATAAATGTGCTTCAAATATTTCTGCCTTTTCATTTCCTAGCTTTTCTTTTACACTTTCAACTATTTTTTGGAGCTCAGTAATTGCTACCTGCAATGCATTATTAAATCTAGTTAGCTCTACCTTTGAATCCTGAACCTTGCTTTCCTTTACTTCTACTACTTCTTCTCTAATAACTACTGCTCTACCTATAGCTATTCCGAAGGATGCACCTATTGCCTTTAACATATTTTATTCCTCCTAATAGTACTCTTATGGATATAACAATTGTGGTTTGCTATTTCCCTATTTTAAAAGTCCTTCTTCGATAAGTTTTACCATAGCTACTGCAGCGGCTTCTTCATCAACACCATTGGTTCTTATTATAATTTCATCATTTTTAACAGCAGCCATACACATTATAGCTACTATACTTTTTGCATTATACTCATTTCCATCTTTTACTATAAGCACTTCTGATTTAAACTTAGTAGCCTCTTTAACTACTGATAATGCAGGTCTTGCATGTATTCCAGTTTCACTTTTAACTACTGCTTTCTTTTCCATCATAATATGTGCACCCCTATTTCTTTAATTTTATTATTATTACTTCATTATTTTTATCTACAGTCCCTAATTTAAATTCTACAGATTCCATTATTTCATTTTCTGTAAGAACTAATACACTTAAATTAGTTTTAGCTTTAGCTTTTATTAAGTCATTATCAAAAGTTAATAACTTATCTCCAGCCTTAACTTGCTGTCCCTTTTGGACGTGTGCTTCAAAACCCTCACCCTTCATCTCTACTGTATCGATACCTATATGGAGTAATATTTCTATACCCTCTTTGCTCTTTAAAATCATAGCATGTTTTGTAGGAAACACTTGAAGAATTTCACCATCAATCGGTGCATATAAAACTCCTTCTGTAGATTCAAAACCTATACCGTCTCCTAACATTTTTGTAGAAAACACTTCATCCGGTATTTCTGAGATATCAAAACATCTTCCCACAACTGGAGATTTTAAAACCATACTCTTTTCTTCCTTACTTTTCTTAAATAAACCAAACATTTTATCATCCTCGCCTTCTCTAAGGTAGCTAACAAATAATAATTACTCTCTACCTAAAATTTATATTTGAATCGTCTTATAAGGTTTAACTGTAAATTTCAACTGATTATATATATAAACATTAGTTTGTGCATTGTTTAGAACTTTAAATACAAAATATTTTAAAAAAAAGGCATAAACTAATAATATGCTTTAAAAGCATTTTACTTGGTTCATGCCTGATCTAATCAGTAACACACCTAACACTATAAACTTAATTTTCAATTTGATTGCTTTAATCTATGTATATGCATAGAAATATAGGAAACTTCATCTTCACAAACTTCTTTTGAAAGTTTTTCTGAAATAAATTCACATACCTTCTTAGAAATTTCAAACTCTTCACGCATTTCAGTTTTAACGGATTCTAACATTACATTTTTTAAAACCTTATCATTTTCTATTCTATCTAAAGCATACCTCAAATGCGAGACTAACCGTCCATACTCCATAGACTTTTGATTAATCTTTATTCCAAGTATCTTTTGAATATATTCCATTACTTCTTTAACAATTCTAGTATATTTAAGACTTTGAGACACTTCTTTATTAACTCTAGCAGAATGTATATGAAGAGTAATAAAACCGATTTCACTTTCTGGGAAAGGCACATTTAATCTTTCTTTAATAAGTTTTGTTCCTTTTTCTGCTATGCTATATTCATCAGAGTATAGCGTTTGTATTTCATTTAAAAACGGATTAACTATATCAATTCCAAGTTCCATTCTTTTCATTGCAAAACTAATATGATCACCCAGACCAACATGTATATGTGAATTTAACTTTTCTTCTAATGTATCTTCTGCAAGAGAAATAATTTCTTCTGCTACTGCTAATATTTCAGCTTCTACATTTTTAAGAATTTCAACATAACTCACTTTTTCACTATCGTCAATCTTAATAAATTTCTGCTCAATATTACTACCTTTAGTAATAGAATCACCAGACTTTTTACCAAAACCTATACCTTTACCAAAAAGAACATAGACATTATTGTCTTTTTCAGAAACAACAACGTTACTACTAAGAGATTTTAATACCTTATAATCAATATCCATATTAACATTACCTCTTCTATAGTTTAAAATACATTCTAAAATTATTCAAGAGTTTTTAAAATATATTCTAAAAAATTTAAATATAATCACATAATTTGTCGTTTTTTGCTGATTGAGCAGTATAAACTTTAGTTTTTTCCTTTATATTACCATATTATTTTTAAAGTAATGTATAATACTTCTCTATTATAACACATTTAATCTTTAGTTTATATGAACTATTTGTAATTTAGAAAAATAAAATCCTGACAATGTCAGGATTTTATAATGTTATTTTTCATCACCATAAAATAATATTCCGATTGAAATTCATTGTTAAAAGTTTGCTCTAAATCTTTTAATTTCTCTGCTTCTCCTTGTGACAAATTCGCATAAGTTATATTATTGGAGTTTTTCATATATTCTTTATCTATAGTAAATCACCTCATAATTAGCTTACCCTTTAATTTCATTTCCATGTAAAAATAATATATATATAATTATAAATACAAGCGCCCCAAAATTTCAGGGTGCTTGTATAAATTTTAAGCCATTAACATTTTTATATCGTCTTCTACGCTAGAAATTCCAGCTATTCCAAAGTTTTCTACTAATACATTAACAACATTTGGGGATAAAAATGCTGGTAATGTTGGTCCTAAGTGGATATTTTTAACGCCTAAGTGAAGTAATGCTAATAATACTATTACGGCTTTTTGTTCATACCATGCGATGTTGTATGCTATTGGTAATTCATTAATATCAGCAAGTCCAAACACTTCTTGTAGCTTCATTGCAATAACAACTAATGAATATGAATCATTACATTGTCCTGCATCTAAGACTCTAGGTATTCCACCAATATCTCCAAGTTCTAATTTATTGTATCTATATTTTGCACAACCTGCAGTTAAAATAACTGTATCTTTAGGTAACTCTTTTGCAAAATCAGTATAGTATTCGCGGTCTTTCATTCTTCCATCACAACCAGCCATTACAAAGAATTTTTTGATTGCGCCTGTTTTAACTGCTTCTACAACTTTATCAGCAAGAGCAATTACTTGATTATGAGCAAATCCTCCAACTATTTCTCCTCTTTCAATTTCAGTTGGGGCACTACATTTTTTAGCATGTGCGATTATTGCTGAGAAATCTTTAGCAGCTCCGCCCTTGCCATCAGCTATATGGTTCATTCCATCAAATCCAGATGCTCCCGTAGTATATACTCTCTCTTTATAAGAATCTTTTGGAGGTGTAATACAGTTTGTTGTCATAAGTATTGGTCCATTAAAACTTTCAAACTCTGAATTTTGCTTCCACCATGCATTTCCGTAATTACCTACTAGGTGAGTGTATTTTTTAAATGCTGGGTAATAATTTGCTGGTAACATTTCACTATGAGTATACACATCTACTCCTGAGCCCTCTGTTTGTTTTAATAATTCTTCCATATCCTTTAAATCATGTCCACTAATTAATATTCCTGGGTTATTACGAACTCCTATGTTAACCTTTGTAATTTCTGGGTTACCATAAGTAGTAGTGTTTGCTTTATCTAGTAGTGCCATAGCATCTACTCCATATTTACCACACTCAAGTGTTAATGCTACTAATTCATCAACTGACAAAGTGTCATCAGTAATTTGAGCTAAGCCCTTTTGCATAAATGCATATAAATCACTGTTTTCATATCCTAAGTTAAACGCGTGATCAGCATAAGCTGCCATTCCTTTAATACCATAAGTTACAAGTTCTCGGAGTGATCTTACATCTTCATTTTCTGTTTTAAGAACTCCTACCTCTATAGATTTACTTTCAAATTCCTCTTTAGTACCTGTCCATGTTGCACATTCAGGTAAATTTGCATCTATTACTCCACCAGCATTTATAAGTTCAGTTTTAATTACCTCGCGTAATTCTAATGCCTTAGTTATTGCTTCTACAAATCTAGTTTTACTAAAATTCGCATTTGTTATAGTCATAAACAAACCAGTTACTACAAATTTGTTTACCTCTTTATTTTCTACACCTAATTCTCTTGCTCTTGTAGCATAAATTGATATTCCTTTTAAAACGTATATTAATAAATCCTGCATATTAGCTACATCATCTGTTTTACCACAAACTCCGCGCACCGTACAACCTGTTCCCTTTGAAGCTTCTTGACATTGATAACAAAACATACTCATTATAAATTCCTCCTATATTTTCGAATAATTAATATTAACATAAGTAATTTAATATTTGTTGTTGAACTATCTTTATTATACTTTTATAAAAGTTCAAAGTCGGTAACCTAGGTTACAAAAGTATAGTTTTTATTATTATTTTTAATATACTTCAATTGAATTAGTTACTTCAAATTAACAAACCCTTAACATTTCGTAATATTTCTTAAGCCAATGTATAAATTCATAAAATAATTAACACAAACTACAAAAAACTTAACATCGACTTAACATTGTTGTGATAGAATTTCCTAGGGAATAGTGTTTTTTTAAAGGTAAAGGAGAGTTAATATGGATTATAAGATGATTTTTCAACTTTTAGGTGGTTTAGGACTATTTGTTTATGGAATGAAATTAATGGGAGATGGTCTCCAGAAAGCAGCAGGAGAGAAGCTAAAAAGGCTACTGGAGGTCCTTACTGGCAATAGATTTTTTGCAGTAATAGTAGGTGCTTCTGTAACCGCAATTATTCAAAGTAGTAGTGCAACTACAGTAATGACAATAGGTTTTGTAAATGCAGGGCTTATGAATTTATTCCAGGCAGCTGGGGTTATTATGGGTGCGAATATTGGTACTACAATGACCGCCCAACTTATAGCTTTTAAACTTACGGATGTAGCACCCTTTATTCTTGCAATAGGTGCTGGTTTAGTTCTATTTAGCAAGAAGAAAAAAACTAAAGATATTGGTGAAATTGTTTTAGGTTTTGGTATATTATTTGTTGGTATGTCAATGATGGAGGATTCCATGAGGCCTCTTCGAGAACTAGAAGGCTTTAAGAATCTTATTTTATCATTAGGTGAGCATCCAATAATGGGAGTTCTTGTTGGTCTTGGTATGACAGCAACAGTTCAAAGTAGTAGTGCTACTATTGGTATCTTAATGGCACTTGCTGCAAACAATGGTATTTCACTTGCAGTTGCTCTTCCTATACTTTATGGTGATAATATCGGAACTTGTGTCACTGCACTTCTTGCAAGCATAGGTACTACTAAAAATGCTAAGAGGGCTGCACTTTTACATTTTATCTTTAACTTTACAGGCACAGTCATGTTTATGTTTGCTTTTAATTTAATATTAAAAGTTGTTCCAATGTTTGGTGGAGATACTCAAAGACAAATTGCAAATGCACACACACTGTTTAATATATCTAATGTATTTATTCAAATTTGGTTTATAGGTGCTTTAGTTAAGATTGTTAATAAATTAGTGCCTGGAGAGGACGAAGAATCCTCTGCTCTTGTATTACAATACTTAGATAGAAGACTACTCGAAACTCCTTCTATCGCTGTTGGACAAGTTATTAAGGAAGTTGTAAGAATGGCGCAATTATCCTCAATAAATCTTTCTAATGCAATGCAAGCTTTCTTAAATTGTGATGAGAAAATGATGAGTTCAGTTATTGAACATGAGGATACAATAAATTATCTTGAAAGAGAGATAACTGGTTATATGGTGGCTCTCTCAAACACTCCTCTATCAGAACATCAATCTGAGATTATCACTTCACTCTATAATGTAGTAAATGATATAGAGAGAATTGGGGATCACGCTGAAAATATAGGTGAACTTGCTAAAACCAAGATGGATAGCGAAATCAATTTTTCAGAAAAAGCGATATCTGATGTCACATATATGTTTGAAACCGTAAAATATTGTGTGGATAATGCAATAGCAGCATTAGAAAATTCTGACATAGAATCTGCTCGCAAAGCCATGTCCGTAGAAAACACTATAGATAACATGGAAAGACAACTTAAAAAGGAACATATAACAAGATTAAGTAGCCTTCAATGTACACCAGCCGGTGGATCTGTATATCTAGAGTTATTAACCAATCTTGAAAGAGTTGGAGACCATTCAAACAATATTGCACAAATGGTTACTAACAATCATTAGGCATATTTAAATTTTTAGCATAAAAAAAAGATTAGGGCATAGTGTTAAACTAAGCCCTAATCTCTTTTTTGAAGCCTTATGTATGCTTTTGTTACATTTTATTTATCATTGACAAAAATTACATATAGTATATTATTATAATACTAGGTTTTTTATTCTAATGATATTTAAGGAAATACAACTTATATAACTGGAAGATACATGCTATAATAAAAATAATATTACAGCATAGCTGATAATGATTTAAAGGAGGAGATATTATGATATTTACGAATTGGTACGGAAAACGAAAAAAAGAACAACAAAGAAAATTGAAAATTCAAACAGCAAAAAAAATCCTTATTGGTACAGCAGCTGGAAGTCTTAGTGGTTTACTCGGGGGAGTACTTTTCACACCTAAATCCGGTAAAGAAACAAGAGAAGACATCGCTAGTTCATCAAAAGATTTTAAGAAAGCAATTGATAATAAAGTTTCTGATGCTAAAGATAACGCAACAGATGCTAAAGTGAAAATCAAACAAAAAAGTATAGAACTTAAGGAAGTCATCGACAATAAAGTCTCTGGTGCTAAAGATAATGTAGTAGACGCTAAAGTTAAAATTTCTCAATATTTAAATGAAAAAAAGAATTCAAAAGTAATTTCTGAAACAGAAGATTTTGTAGCTGATAATGGAGATGTAGATCCTATTGTAGAACAAAATGATGTAGTTGAAAAAGCAGCTAAGAAATAAACAAAATTTTAAAGGATAGTGGTGCTAGTAATGTATGTAGACTTTTTTAAATTAGGACAAGGTATATTGATTTTTCTTGGTATAATCATATTAATTATACTTATAATAGTATTATTAAAAGTTATTAGTACCATATCAAGTGTAAACTCAATTATCAAAAAGAATGAAGATAATATTGACGAAATATTGTCTGCTTTACCAAAAACATTTAAAAATTGGTACGAGCTAACAGATAATATAAAAGATGTCACTGAAGTTGTAGTTCAGACAACTGCCAATGCACTTGGAGCAACAGAATCTTTTGAAAAATATTTAGTTTATATAAAAGACATTTTAACTATTATAAAAAAAATATTTTTAAATAAAAAGTAGGATATTAATCCTACTTTTTTTTTCTATTTATATTAATATATTAACAAAACTGATTACATTAATTATTTCTAAAACATGGTATAATATATTCAAAATACAAAATTATGTAAAGGAGTGACTTCTATGGATATGAAATGGAGTTTAAATGAGCTCTACTCATCCTTTGATAGCAATGCATTTAAAGAAGACATGATTTTTTTTGAAAATTGCATAGTGCATATACAGAAATGGACAATAGAAAACTGCAAAACTTCTACTAACGCTATAATGAAAATTGAATCCTATATTAATTTTCAGAATGAACTTAGTGATGTAGTAAATTCATTATTTAACTATACAGAATTAGTCTTAAGCGTAGATACAAAAAATGAAATTGCCAACAAAATTTCAGAAAAATTGGCATTTAAACTGGCTGAATTAGCTAAACCGTCTACTATTTTTTCAAAATGGCTTACTTCAATAGAAAATTTAAAATCTCTAATTGAGGATTCAGAGCTTTTAAGCTCCCACAGTTATTACCTTATTAATCTAGTTAAAAATTCTAGTTACTTGCTTAGTGATACCGAGGAAGAACTTATTGCCAAAATGAAAAATAGTGGTTCAGATGCCTGGTCTAAGCTTCAAAACATACTTACTTCAACCCTACTCGTCCATATTAATATAAATGGTCACGACGAGAAATTGCCACTATCTATGATTAGAAATTTGGCATATGATAAAGACAGTTCCCTTAGGTTTAATGCTTATAAAGCGGAACTTAAAGCCTACGCGAAAATTGCTGAATCATCTGCCGCCTCATTAAATGGTATCAAAGGAGAAGTTATTACACTTAGCACTATTAAGGGATATAAATCTCCACTACATACTACTCTTGAAAACTCAAGAATGGATAAAGAAACTTTAGATGCAATGCTAAGCGCCATGATGGAGAGTCTACCTTTTTTTGAAAAATATTTCATCAAAAAAGCTGAACTACTAGGCTATTCTGAAGGTCTTCCATTTTATGAAATGTTTGCACCAATGGGAGATATCAATATTCACTTTTCAATAGATGACGCAAGAAAATTTATCGTTGAAAATTTCTCCACTTTTAGTGATAAACTTTCGAATTATGCAGATAATGCTTTTTCACATAACTGGATTGACTCTCAGCCTCGAGAGGGAAAATTAGGTGGTGCATTTTGTGCTAATTTACATAGCATTAAAGAAAGCAGAATATTATCTAATTTTACAGGAAGTTTTAACGATGTTTCAACTCTTGCTCATGAACTAGGTCACGGATATCACGGTCTCTGTTTAGCAGAAGAATCTGCACTAAATAGTGATTACCCTATGCCTATTGCAGAAACTGCCTCAATCTTTTGTGAAACAATAATAAGCAATGCAGCAATAGCTAATGCATCTAAAGAAGAATCATTTGTAATACTAGAAAATGATATTTCATCCAATGCCCAAGTTATTGTAGATATTTTAAGTCGTTATATATTTGAGAGTGAACTATTTAAACGCCGCAAAGATAGCTCACTCTCTGTAAATGAGTTAAAGGAAATTATGATTGATGCTCAGAAAAAAGCCTATGGCAAAGGTCTTGATCACAATTTTCTACATCCATATATGTGGATATGTAAGCCTCACTACTATGACGCTTCCAGTAATTTTTACAACTTCCCTTATGCCTTCGGATTATTATTTTCCAAAGGATTATATGCGCAGTATCTAAAACAGGGAGAATCATTTGTAAAAAAATATGATGCCTTGCTTTCTTCTACTGGTAAAAATAATTTAGTACAAGTTGCAAAAATGATGGATATAGATATTCATTCTATTGATTTTTGGAGAAGCTCTCTGAATCTTATTACTCAAGATATAGAGAAATTTATAAATATGAATTAAAAAAGTATATATTACTACAACTTCTGTTCGCTACGCTAAGTAATTCTAAACTGATTTTAATGAAAGATGCTAAAAAGTGCAAACTCGCTAACGCTCAAACATGCACTTTTCTTAACGCATCTCCCATTAAAATCATTTAAAAATTACTAGAGCTTGCTCAAATGAAGTTTACATAATATATACTTTTTTTTGCGACTAAAAACATTTGTTAGAAAATGAAAATTTTATTTTAACTCTCAACTATAAAAAAGTTATTTATAGTAGATACATCTTTGCGTATATTTCATATTGAGTTCACTATTTCTTATTTAAATGTTCCTTAAGTCTCTCTTTAATCTTTTTCTCGTATCCATTATCACTAGCTTCATAATATGTTGTGGAATTTAGTTCATCGGGCAAGTATTGTTGTTTTACATAATTCCCGTCATATGCATGCGGGTATAAGTATCCTACTCCATGACCCAATTTTTTCGCACCACTATAGCTGCTATCTCTTAAATGTACAGGTATACCCCCTATGTTTTTCTCTTCTACATCTTTAAGTGCCTTGTTTATAGCCATATAAGATGCATTACTTTTAGGTGCGCAGGCTATATAAATTGCAGCCTGTGCCAAAATAATTCTTGCTTCTGGCATTCCTACAAAATGAACTGCCTGTGATGCATTATTTGCTACGAGTAATGCAATTGGATCCGCATTTCCCACATCCTCAGCTGCAGCTATTACAATTCTCCTTGCAATAAATTTTGGGTCCTCACCCGCATATATCATTCTAGCCAGGTAATGTACTGTTGCATCAGGATCCGACCCTCTCATACTTTTAATAAAAGCCGAAATAACATCATAATGTTCATCTCTATTTTTATCATATTTTATATGTTTTTTTTGGAGGCATTCGACTACTACTTCAAGCGTTATGTTTATTTTACCCTGCTTATCTCTATCCGTAGTGAGTACTGACAATTCCAAGGCATTAAGGGCACGCCTAGCATCCCCATTTGCCATATTTGCAAGATAACTTATAGAAGCACTCTCCATGCAAATATCGGTATTTCCAAAACCTACTTCTTTATCTTCTAGTGCACGTTTTAGAATTTTTTCAATATGTTTTTCATTTAACGGCTCCAGTTTAAATAACATTGACCGAGATATTAATGCATTATTAACTTCAAAATATGGGTTTTCTGTGGTTGCTCCAATTAATACTATTGTACCCTTCTCTACAAAGGGTAATAATGCATCCTGTTGAGCTTTATTAAATCTATGAATTTCATCAATAAATAAAATAGTGCGAACATCGTACATTCCTAAATTATTTTTAGCAAGGGCCATCACTTCTCGTAATTCTTTTAACCCATCTGTTACTGCATTAAGTCTAACAAAATTAGATTTCGTAGTATTTGCAATAACTTTAGCCAAGCTAGTTTTCCCTGTACCTGGTGGACCATATAGTAGTAGGGAGGTTATCTTATCTGCTTTTATAGCTCTCCATAAAAGTTTTCCCTTTCCTAAAATATGCTCCTGTCCTACGTAATCTTCTAATTTTTCTGGTTTTAATCTTTCAGCAAGTGGAGCATCCTTGCGTAAGTTTTTTTCCGCTTGTAATTCAAACATATCCATATAATCACCTTTAACTTAAAGATTTCTGCTTTAGTTTTTCTGTCATTTCATGTAACTTAACTATTCCATCTGCCCTTAATTTCTTATTCTCATCTTCAATAGACTTTGTTTCCTCTATGCCTTGCATAATAGTGTTCCAAGTTTTCTCTAGAGTTTCAATTTTTACACTTGTTCCTCCAGCTAGTTTTGCTATGTCTACACTTTGACTTCTAATATTTTCAGCATTTTTCATTAACAATTCATTAGTAGTCCTATCGAGTTCTGCTAAAGAATCTGATACTAACTTTTGCTTTTTTAAAGCAATAGCTTGAATTATCCCATTTTTGAATACAGGTATGGTTATTATAAAAGCAGAGTGAACTTTAGATATCAACTTATAATTTCCTCTTTGAATCATTTTAATCTGAGGTGCAGTTTGTAATGATACCATCTTAGCCATTTCCAAATCATAAATTCTCTGCTTTAACATTTCAACAGTAGCCTTAGCATTTTCAAGATTTATAATATTTATTTGTTCGCCACTTGCCGCAAGTTTTTCAAGTTTAGGAAGATCTTCACTTTCATTTTTTTCAACCACCATATTTCCTGCAGCAATGTATTTTTCTAATTCTCCATAGTACTCAAAATTTTGATTGTATAAGTTTTCAAGTGACATGTTAGAACTATTTATTTCAACCTTATAACTACTAAGTTGCGTGTAAATTTTATCTATTTCTCCTCCAATGGTTTTATACTTACCCAGCATTTTTTCAATTGCCTGACTGGGTTTACTAAAAAGCTTTGCAAAAAACCCGGTTTTGGCCTCTTCAAAATCTTGCTTATCAAATTTTTTCATTATACTTGTAAGTTCTTTTATCATAACGCCTGAATTTTCTACACTGCTGGATTTAATAGAATTTAATATTTGATCTGCAAATTTGGATATTTGCTGAGCAGGTTCGTTACCAAATTCTAATACAGCATTTGCATCTTTAATATTTATATTGGACGCAATTTGAATCACTTGTGGTGAGGTTTTAAGCTGCTTACTTATGCTTATTGCCTTTTTCTCTATGTTCTCGTTTTCAATGTTCTCATCTTTAATTATAAGTACTCCATTATTATTTTCCATATTTCCCACTCCTCTAATCTATTTTCTATATTATTTTTCAGATTTCTATGCCATAGCATAAAATATTTACCTCTTTCACTTCCAAATTCACAACTACTAAAAATATTAACCATGGAACAAACTCTCGAAAAAGCCTTTTTTCCTCTCCACATATTTTTTAAAGCGTAATCCAAAGCTGACATTGCAAAGTCTATGAATATCATATTGATCTGGATAAATAAAATTTTCTATGTCGTTATATCCTGAAGGGTTATATATAATTATATCTACTCCCATAGAATTCATAAAAGTGAGCATTATACAATCCTCGAAAGATAAGTTTCCATTTTCTTCATTATTATAAACTACAATTTTAGGAACATCTTCTGGGTAATCATACGCTTGCAATAATTCAAGTAATGCAGAATCTAGATTTATAAGAACTGAAAAAATGTCCACTTGTAAATCTCTTAAATCTTCCTTTTCAACGTTTATTATTACAGGATTTAAGCATAACTCTTTAATTTTGCCAGCCATAGTTTTTTGAAGTCCGGATCGTAACTCCTTGTATTTCCACCAAGATGAATTAATCATTTCCAAAGTATCAAACTCTGAAAAAACATTACTCGGGTAAATTTTATTAAATTTTCCATATTCTAAATGTACTACATCCATTATCGGTAGTTCTTCATAAAAGAGTTTAGTGGATTTTTGAGATACTACCTCATTAATTTCCTTAAAGTAAGTATTAATATTAGCGTGTGTGCCACAAATTTTAGAGAACATATTAGGTATAACTACAGTTGCGTTTTTAACCTCAAAGCCTTGTCTTAAATATGCTTTTTCCTTAATCCATATATATATTTCTTCATAGGTAGTATTAAGGGTTACCGCCTGTACATTATAATTTGCAAACTGCCAAGGCCTGTAAAACCCAGAATCATCTGCAAACAGTGTTTTATTAAGCTCTTCTTTAGCATTAAATGCAGTAGTCTTAATTCTATCCTCCATATTAATGGGGAAAGGTTTTATTGGCATTTTACAATTATAAACAATTTCCTTAGAAAAAACATTATATTTATCAATTTCATAAAAAGCTCCAGAATTTTCCGGATTAAAATATAAAATATCACAACCCAATGTTGATAATAATGTCAAATAAAAAGCTTCTGCCACTGAAATATCTCCATAGAACAATACTTTAGGATTAATATCTCTATAATCAAATTTTTCGAATAATTCTTTGAAATAAATATTTATCCAATGAATATTGTAATCTATAATAATCTTTATATTATGATTATCATTTGTCACACCACTCTTAATATAATATTCTATTAGTCCTTTAAAATTATTTTTAATTTGTCTGAGAAAAACTTTATTAGATAAATCAGGGAAAAGTCCATTATCACTTATTAAGTTCATAATTAAGGATACATCTATTACTTCAGTTTGGAAGACTTTTGACCAAATATCATTTAACACATTTTGAAGTCTTATATTAATGTCTTTATCTAATCCCTCACTAAATCGCATGTAATATTGTCCTATTCTCTTTAATTCACTATCTAAACTATATAGGTTTTCATAATAATCTTTCTCGCCGCTTTTTATACCTATAAACCTATAAAAATAGTTTGGAATATAAACGACATTGGAATTATATTTGAATTTGTTTCTTTTATAAATCTCTGTTTTTAAACAACTTATGACATCCTCATTAATGTCTAAAATCACATTGTTAATCTCCAAATTATTCAAACTATTCTTCTCCATATTCACCTTACCTTCTCAATTGTTTTTTACCGCAAATATAGTTTTTTATACATTATAAGTATACCATATTAAGCTTATCTTTTTCATTATAATATATTGATAGAAATCCGTTTTATATTTAGAATGTAGAATTTTTAGAATATTCCAACTTTTTCTCAGACCGATTTTTTTCACGAAAACTATTCTTTTATACACACAAAAGGTGTAATATATATATTATAGTTCATTCTATATACAATTACGTAATAATTTTATATATTTTTTTCATTTTTTACTATATTAGGTATAAAATTATTCTATTTTCTTCATTTTAACTAAAATTTACAATAAGGTAGCTACAATTAATTATTGCTAGGTACCCTATAAAAACGCAAAGGGGATAACTATTGATACTTCTTATCCCTAAAGAGAACAACAAGGAGGTTTATTATGGGTCTTTTGACTTTCAAAAAAGGTATTCACCCTAATGGTAAAAAAGAATTTAGTATGCACAAACCAATTCAAGATTTACTCCCAAAAGGTAACTTAGTATTTCCTATGGTACAGCATATAGGAGCGCCTTGCGACCCTTTAGTGAAAAAAGGTGATAGAGTCTTGGTTGGACAAAAAATAGGTGAATCCAAAGCTTTTGTATCAGCACCAATATTTTCGAGCGTGTCTGGAACAGTATTGGACGTAGCACCTAGACTACATAGTAACGGAACCATGGTGATGTCAATCATTGTCGAAAACGATAACATTTATGAAGAAGTACTTACTATGGTTCCACGCAAAGGTTATGAGAAATTGTCGAAAGATGAACTTGTAGCTATCATTAAAGAAGCGGGTATTGTAGGTATGGGTGGAGCAGGTTTTCCAACACATATTAAGCTTAACCCGCCAGCAGACAAACCAATCGACAGCATTATAATAAATGCCGCAGAGTGTGAGCCATATTTAACCTGCGATTATAGAATGCTTCTCGAAAAATCTAGTGAAATAGTTGAGGGTTTAAAAATCATTCTTCACATGTTCCCTGGCGTAAAAGGGTATATTGGAATAGAAGATAATAAGCCTGATGCAATTGAGGCTATGAAAAAAGCTGCTGCAAACATAACCAATGTACAAGTTACTCCACTTACTACAAAATACCCTCAAGGAGCAGAAAAACAATTAATTTATGCAATTACTGGTAGAGAATTGCCTTCTGGGAAACTTCCTGCAGATGTTGGATGCATAGTTCAAAATGTTGATTCTGCATTTGAAATTTATAACGCTGTAGTAAACGGTAGACCACTTATGGAGAGAGTTTTAACTGTAACTGGAGAGGCAATTAACGAACCTTTGAATTTAAGAGTAAAATTTGGAACTTCTATAAACGAAGTTATCGAAGCTGCTGGTGGATTTAAGGAAGACCCTGTTAAAGTACTTTCAGGTGGACCTATGATGGGAATGGCTTTAAGTTCTTTAGATATTCCTGTAATCAAAGGAACTTCTGGTATACTTTGTTTAACAAAACATGAAGCTACAATGGAAGAAGAATCTAGTTGCATAAGATGTGGAAAATGCTTAAGTGTTTGCCCTATGAATTTAAACCCTACAAAATTAAACTCTTTAGTTTTAAGAAGTAATTATGAAGATTTCGAGAAATTACATGGTATGGATTGTATTGAATGTGCTTGTTGTTCATATGTATGCCCAGCAAAACGTCATTTAACTCAAACCTGCCGCGAAGGTAAACGAACAGTAAATATTAATAGAAGAAAAAAATAGATAGAGGTGACTTATATGTATACAGTATCTTCATCCCCACACGTTAAATCAAATGATTCAGTGCAGGGTATAATGAGAGACGTAATAATAGCATTAATACCTGCTACCATTGCCGGAATATACTTCTTTGGAATGCAAGCATTTTTAGTTACATTGGTATCTGTGCTATCATGTATTGTAGCAGAAGCATTATGGCAAAAGCTTACTCACAGAAAAATTACAATTGGAGACCTTAGTGCTGTTGTAACTGGTTTATTAATTGCTTTTAATATGCCAGCTGCTGTTCCACTTTGGCTCCCTGCAATTGGAGGATTTTTCGCTATAATTATTGTAAAACAATTTTTTGGTGGAATTGGACAAAATATAATGAATCCAGCACTAGCTGCAAGAGCATTTTTGCTTGCTTCTTGGCCAGTTCATATGACTAATTTTACCGTTGATGGTGTTTCAGCTGCTACTGCACTTGGAATACTTAAAGAAGGTGGCGGAGACCTACCTAGTATGATGAACCTTTTCATTGGTAATGTAGGTGGTTGTATAGGTGAAACCTCAGTACTAGCATTACTAATTGGAGCCGCTTACCTATTATATAAAGGAATAATAAGCTGGCATATTCCGGTAACCTATATTGGTAGCGTATTTATTTTAACCTTCATATTTGGTAGAGAAGGATTAATGACAGGAAATGCATTATACGAAATATTTGCTGGAGGATTAATGATTGGTGCTTTCTATATGGCAACTGATTACACAACTTCTCCGATGACTAAAAAGGGACAAGTTGTTTTTGGAATTGGATGTGGAGTTTTAACCGCAACAATACGTTTATATGGTGGTTATGCTGAAGGGGTTTCCTACTCTATATTGATAATGAGCTTATTTGTTCCATTTATTGATAAGTATACAGCTCCACGTATTTTTGGGGAGGTGAAATAATTGAAAGATAATATTAAACTAGGTCTGATTTTACTTTTAATTACAGGAATTGCAGGATTTTTACTGGGTGGTGCCTTTGAGGTAACAAAAGAACCTATTGCTGCAAGAGTTGCTGCTGATAAGAAAGCTGCGATGACAGAACTATTACCAACGGCGGATAAATTTGATACGTCAGATGCAAAACTTGACGCAAACAAGATTTCTGAAGTTAATGTAGCCCTTAAGGGTTCTGAAATAGTTGGATATGCTATTAAAGTTGCACCAATCGGATACGGTGGCCCCGTGGAAACAATGGTTGGAATATCAGCTGACGGAAAAGTTACTGGCATTAAAATTTTGGCACTGGCTGAAACTCCTGGTCTTGGTGCTAATGCTCCAAAGCCTGAGTTTTCAGGTCAATATAAGAATAAACCTACAGAAGAGAATTTAGAAGTTGTAAAAATAGCCCCAACAAAAGAAAATCAAATACAAGCTATTACAGGCGCCACTATTACATCGAAAGCAGTAACACTTGGCGTTAACGATGCTATTGATTTTTATAATTCTTCACTGAAAGGAGATAAAAAATAATGAGCACATTTTCTGAAAGAATAAAAAACGGTATAGTAACCGAAAATCCAATATTTGTACAAGTTTTAGCTATGTGTCCAACCCTAGCGGTTACCAGTAGCGTACAGGATGCTGTAGGCATGGGCCTTGCATCTACAGTTGTATTAATCGGTTCAAATGTTATTATATCCCTAATAAGAAAAGTGGTACCGGATAAGATTCGTATACCAGCTTATATTACAATAATAGCTACTTTTGTTACATTAATACAATTTATATTGCAAGGTTTTGTTCCAGCTCTATATAAATCACTCGGGATTTTCATTCCACTTATAGTTGTTAACTGTATAATTCTTGGAAGAGCTGAATCCTTTGCTGGAAAAAACAAAGTATTACCTTCACTCTATGATGCCATCGGAATGGGACTTGGATTTACCATAGCCTTAGCTGTTCTGGGCGCAATTAGAGAATTATTTGGAGCTGGTTCATTACTAGGTTTCAATGTATTTGGTAGTTCCTTTGAGCCTGCTATAATGATGGTTTTAGCTCCTGGAGCTTTCATCACCGTTGGAATTTTAATGGCTTTACTAAATCAAAAAGCAATCAATGAAACAAATAAAGTTAATAATAAAATTGCACATTTTCATGAATTTGATCCTGAGACTGGTGAGTGTTCCGGTTGTGGAGCTTGTTCCCATAGTTGCAAAAAATAATTTATTTGACATTATTAAGAAAGGTGGATTAACATGGGACTTTTTTCAATTTTTATAAATGCATTTTTAGTAAATAACTACGTATTAGCTAAATTCCTTGGAATATGTTCTTTTCTTGGAGTTTCTAAAAAAACTGAAACTGCAAAAGGTATGGGACTGGCAGTAATATTTGTTATGCTTCTAGCCTCATTAATGACTTCCATAGTTTATAAAATTTTAGCTCTTTTAAACGTGACATTTTTGTCAACTCTAGCCTTTGTGCTAGTTATTGCAGCCCTAGTACAATTTGTTGAAATGGTTGTTAAGAAAACTCAGCCAAGTTTATATAAAGCTCTTGGTATATTTCTTCCATTGATAACAACAAACTGTGCTGTTCTTGGTATGGCCCTTATAAACCTACAAGAAAAATATACTATACTACAATCTCTAGTTAATGCTCTTGGAGCAGGTCTAGGTTATATGCTTGCCATTGTTCTTCTTTCTGGTTTAAGAGAACGCATGGAAGGAAATGACAATATGCCATTAGCATTTAGAGGTCTTCCTATTTCACTAGTTACAGCTGGACTCATGGCTATCGCATTTTTAGGCTTTAGTGGTTTAAAACTGGGGGGTATTTAAATGGATATAAATAATTTAATTTACCCAGTAATCGCCATTGGTGGTATGGGACTTATATTTGGAATAGTACTTGGTTATGCTAACAAAAAATTCCATGTACCAGTTGATCCTAAAATACCACTAGTTAGAGAAGCATTACCAAGCGCTAATTGTGGTGCATGTGGATTTCCTGGTTGTGATGCTTATGCTACCAATGTAGTTGAAGGAGGTGCGCTCCTAAATCTATGTTCAGTAGGTGGAAGTTCTGTTGCTGAAAAACTAGGAGAAATAATGGGCGTATCTGTTGAAACTGCAAATCCACAAGTTGCCTTTGTTAAATGTAAAGGTACTTGCTCGGTGACTAAAGAGAAATACGTATATGACGGAATTCAAGATTGCCGCCAAGCCGTTATTGCCCCTGGTGGTGGTTCTAAAGCTTGCTCAGATGGATGTCTAGGACTTGCAAGTTGTGTTAGAGCTTGTGAGTTCAATGCCCTTCACATCATCGATGGCGTAGCTGTAGTATATAATGACAATTGTGTAGCTTGTGGTGCATGTATTGCAGTATGTCCTAAAAACTTAATAGAGTTCGTACCAGCGAGTCAAGAAGTACTTATTGAATGTAACTCAAAATCAAAAGGTAAATCTGTAAAAGATAATTGTTCTGTTGGATGTATTGCTTGCCAGATGTGTGTAAAAATTTGCCCAACTGATGCGATTGTTATGGTTAATAACTTAGCTACAATAGACTTTGAGAAATGTATACAATGTGGCAAATGTGCCGCTAAGTGTCCTACAAAAGCTATTTCTAAGCCTCTAAAAGATCATGAAGAGACTGTTAAGCCTGTAATAGCTACTGAAGAGGTTGTTAAGCCTCTAATAGCTACTGAAGAGGCAAGTAAGATTCCTCTTGAGAAGCCAAGTGAAGAAGTTAGTAAATAATTACAACAAAAAGATACTAAGATTAATAATCTTAGTATCTTTTCTTTTCTTTTTTTGTTTTTCTTAGAGCTATGACTTGCAAATTTCCAGTTTCAAACTCTTATTGTAAGTCACGCAGGAGAAATTTAATAATTATTTGTTATTCTCAGAGACTACCTTCTGATAATGTTCTAACTCTTCCTTCGGATAGGCTCCCGTCCAATGGTAGGGCTGTAATTCATTAAGAGTTACAAATTTTAGAACGTCGTCTTTTGTTGTTACTCCAACTTTCACATCTTTTCCCCAATAGCGTAATCGTTCTTGACACACACCACAAGGTGAAAGCACCTTAAATTGAGATCCTTCATCGTCCCGCACCACGCAGAGGCAATGCGTCACTTTTAAGTTATATTTCTGCGCTTCACACATTGCTCCTGTTTCTATACAAAGCGTTACACCAGCATTAGCAGTTTCTAATGCCACACTTATTAAATACTTATCATCCTAAGTATGAATTACTCCCACACCACCCCATCCTGTTGGAAAACGCTGCTCAATAAATTCAACAGCTCTTTTATACATGTTTTGTTCTATATTCATAATTCTAACCCCCTATTTTATAATTGTTTAAATATCGTAGAATTACGATTGATAGGCTAAAAAATTTCGACCCAGTTACTTGCAATAAGAAATGTGGAAACAACTTTAAAATTTGATTTACGAATTCTTGTTTTGAAATATGAAATTCTCGTGAGCCCCACAGGACACGAGTTCTATCTTTTAATCTTTCTGACCTTCCCCGTAGGCAATGTCATCAATGTAGTCTTCAAATTATTTGCAATTTAGAGCCTAAACGTAAAAAAACTACTACAAACATAAATATTTTCAGTCTGATTTATAGGATTTATGAGTAAATATAAATTAATATGT
>JBLHPD010000043.1:0-26431 GCA_047624165.1 Clostridium sp.
CAAAATATTCACCACCAGTCAAATCATATTTTTAATCTATCTGATGTTTATATTCGACGTTGTATAACCAAAACCCTTTTTGCCAATATAAGGAAATTATTAATTTGCAATGGCTGAGTAGTAACAAGATAATTAAATCATCAACTTAGAAGCTGCTTATCACCTTGGTCCTATAATATTATATTTAACTAGGTCCCATAAATCTATAACCCCAATGCTTTTAATTTTTCTTCTGTTGGAATACCTTTTTCATCCCAGCCTCTCTCGAGATAATAATCTGGAAGAAGTTCAGATAGTCTGTGTACATTTCCCTTAGAAGGACCTTCTTTAATTGGCTCTTCAAGTAATCTTTTAGGAAGTGTATCTTGGGACGCATCTATTCCAGCACTTAAATTAAATTGTCTTTCTATATTGTAGATTCTATCTCCTGCTTCAAGTATAGATTCTGCAGTGTGATCTGTACCACATACTGCATTATATAAATCAGCATAATCCGGAGCTCCCATAGCAAATGATGTAAATAAACATAATCCAAGTGAATCTATAGTTGCAGTTAAATCTTGAAAAATCTTTGTCCAAGTAGCTTTTCCCTCAAGCGAAAATCTATCCAATTTTTGTGGAAGCCCTAATATTTCTGGCGATATCATATATCCTCTTACATGGCATCCACCCCTATTGGATGTAGCGTATGAAAGCCCTTGTCCCTGTATACCTCTTGGATCATAAGCAGGAATTTCAAGTTTTTTAACTGTCATTGAAAGTTCCGCTGCGCCATATGAATCACAAAGTCTGTATGAACCTTGAGCCATTTTTGCCCCTAGTCCTTCTGATTTCCCTATTTTTATTGTCCAATCTATCATTCCTTGTACATTCCCAAATTCTAGTGGAGTTCCCTCTAGTTCTTCTTCTTTAATATATCCCTTTTGATAAAGTTCCATTCCAGCGGCAATAGTCGCTCCTACAGAAATTGTATCCATACCATATTCATTACACCAATAGTTTGCCTTGCTTATTGCATTCATATCAGCTATTCCACAATCCGAACCAAAAGACCATAGTGTTTCATATTCTGGTCCCCCAACTTCTATACCCATATCTGGTATTTTTACATATCTACCACAAGCGATTGGACATCTATAACAAGGATTTTTTCTAACTAAGATATCTTTAGTCATTGTTTCTCCACTAATATCATCAGCTTTTTCAAAATAAGACTGCTGGAAATTGTTAGTTGGATGTACTCCATTTTCATTTAGTATATTTACAAGGACTGCAGTTCCGTATGTTGGAAGACCTGCACCTGTAACCCCATTCTCTTTTATGTTCTTCATCCAAACTTTTGAAACCTCTTTTAGCTTTTCAGTATCTGCTATTTGTGGTTTTAAACTTCCTTTAACCGCAATAGCTTTGAGGTTTTTTGAACCCATAACTGCTCCGACACCAGAACGACCTGCTGCTCTGTCATACTCATTCATTATTGAACCCATTTTAGATAACCTTTCACCTGCTGGTCCAATAGTCATAACTTTTGATTTATCTGGCATTTCTTTTTTTATAAGATCTGTAGTTTCTGTAACAAGTTTTCCCCAAAGACTGCTTGCATCCTTTATTTCTACCTTATCGTCGATTATTGTTAAATAAACTTGTGAATCTGCTTTGCCTTCAAGTATAATTATGTCATAACCTGTAGCTTTAAATTCAGCTCCCCAGTAGCCACCTGAATTTGAACAAGCAATTGTTCCTGATTGTGGTGATTTTGTAACTACCATATATCTTCCACCAGTTGGTACAGGAGTACCTGTTAATGGTCCTGTAACAATTATAAGTTTATTTTCAGGACTTAATGGATCAACCATAGGATCTACTTCATCCATAAATATTTTTGTTCCAAGTCCTCTACCACCAATAAATTTTTTAGCCATTTCTAAATCAAGTGGTTCAACCTTTATAGTTCTTTCCTTTAAATTAACTCTTAATATTTTACCATTATAACCATACATAAAAACTCCTCCTCCATACATTTTGTTGTATCTACTTATATACAGAGCAAGTTCAATGCCATAGTAAAAATAATATAAAGTTTGTTAAGATTATTGGTTCTAGGACCTTCCAGCTACATAAAATAATTGTTTTTCAAAAGAATTCGCTTATTGACCTAAAATGCAACACTTTATTGATTTTAAAGTGTTGCATTTTAGGTCAGTGTTCTACTTTAGGACAGTCAATATTATACTTTTCTATTTTCCTGTACAGAGAGCTTCTTGCAATGTCTAATATTTTTGCAGCCAAGGTAATATTACCTTTAACCTCATTAATAACTTCAGTTATATGATGTTTTTCCATCTGTTCCAATGTATAACCTACATATAAATCAATTGATTCCGGTTGCTTTTCAGCTACTTCATTATATAAATTCATTTGAATCACTTCGGAATTAACTATACGTTCGATTACATTTTCAAGCTCTCTTATATTTCCTGGCCAATCGTAATATTTCAGGTAGTTCATGTATTCATCTGAAATATTCACGCTGTGTTTATTGAGTCTCTTAGAGGTTTTTCTCATATAGTAGGTAACTAATTCAACTATATCATCTCTGCGTTCTCTTAGAGGTGGTAGATGCAAAGGGAGAACATTTAATCTGTAATAAAGATCTTTTCTAAAATTTCCACTCTCCACCTCATGTTTCAGTTCCTTATTTGTAGCTGCCATAATCCTTACATCAACATTTATTTGTTTTGAACTTCCTATTCTATTTATTACTCCTTCTTCAATTACTCTTAATAATCTAATCTGCATATCAAAAGCCATTTCTCCTATTTCATCCAGAAAAATTGTACCACCATCGGCAAGTTCAAATTTACCTACATTACCACCTTTTTTAGCACCAGTAAATGCACCGCCCTCATAACCAAAAAGTTCTGATTCTATAAGTGTTCTTGGTATTGCGCCACAATTTACTGCTATAAATGGCTCTTCACGACGTTTACTGTAATTATGAATAGCTTGAGCGAAAATTTCCTTGCCTGTTCCACTTTCACCAGTAATTAATATTGTAGATTTGCTATCTGCTATCTTTTTAGCATAGTGAATGATTTTTCTAAATTTTTCATCTACTCCTATTATTTTATCAAAAGTATAGATCGCTTGACCACTTAATATTCTCCCCGCGAGTTTCCTACTCTTTTTTATCTCATAAAATACAAGTGTTATTTCTTCAATTTTCATATCAAAGCCATATATAGGGTATGCCGTTAGCGTAAATTGTAGTTTATTTATTGGTGTATTTACATATATATCCTCATCTATAAAGTTAACCCTCGACTTAATCCTGTCTATTATTTCATTAAAGTTTAAAATAAGATCAGGCATTTTCATACTTTTCATTTCTCGTGCGTCATAACCAAACATATTGGCAACTTGCTTATTCATCGTTGTAATGTTTCCAAACAAATCACATGTCAAAATTCCTGAAGAAATGGAATCGAAGGTAGTTTCTAGACGTCTTTTGCACATCTCAATCATTAAATTATATTTGTTGTTTTCAAGCATTCTTTCAATAGCATTTGCTGCTGCCACTACCATGCCCAATGTATGCGGATTAACATTTTCTATATATCCAGTTAAGTTAATAATTCCAATTACATTACCATATTCATCCTTAATTGGTGCACCTGAACATGTCCATTTATGATATGCATTAATAAAATGTTCTTTCCCAGAAACCTGAGAAGGCCGACTTTCAGAAATTACAAGGCTCATTGCATTAGTCCCAATATGAGCCTCATCCATATATGCACCAGTAATCATTTTCAGTTTGGCAGCCTCTACTAATATTTTTTCATCTCCAACTACATTTAATATGCATCCTTCTCCATCGCACAATAATGCAAAAAACTCAGATCCTCTTACGAAATTATATAAATGATTTATAAAAGGAGCTGCATTCAAAATGAGTTCTTTATTCTTCTCCATTTTTTTTTGCAATTCAAGTCCATCTATTATCCTAGAACTAAATAAATTTTCCGGTAATATTCCTGTCGACCTGCATCTCTTATGGGATAAATCAATGTATTTCTCCATACTACCTAATCCTTTCTTTACGTTCTAAGTTTTATACCTTAGAATCTTTTTCTCACTTATATTATATGACTTTTTTATTGATATTACGATAATTTTATTTTAAATTAATATTTTCAAATACATCTTTAAATTTTTCTGCCACCAATTTTTTCTTACATTTTTTGCACAATACTTCTCCGCATGATTCATTTAATTTTTCAAAAGTGTACTCAAAATGTTCTTTTGTTGTAAAATAATCACCACATTCTTTACATTCCAATAGTTTAAATGTTTTACCCCATATGCTTCTTGTACCATCATTATCATTCATATTTATGGCGCCAGTTGGGCAAACAAAACTACAGGCACCACAGCCTATACAGTTAGCTGACGGTTCATCATAAGGTGTAGATATTTTCTTATTCACACCCCTGCCAACAGTTGATATTGCATTAGTTCCTATCTCTTCACAAGCCTTTACACAAAGCCCGCAAAGTATACACTGCTCCGAATTATCCACATTGAATCTTTCTATTTCTTCATCAGGCACACCATACTCATCTTTAAGTCTCGCCATATATTCATTGTTAGGAGCACGTAAAGCGAGAAGGGTTACTATTGTCTTTCTCATCCTGATTATTTTTTCAGATTTGGTGAACACCTCTACTTCCCTTGTTATAGGATATATGCAAGCAGTTACTACCTTTGCCCTTTTTCCTTCAACAACTTCCACAATACATAGTCTGCAGCTTCCCATACCTGGTAGTGCATCACTGTGACAAAGTGTAGGTATCTCAATTCCATTTTTTCTCGCAATATCAAGTATATATTCTCCACTTTGAGCTTCACACTGTTTTCCATCAATTATAATTTTGATAATATCACCCCCTATTTAACAACCACCGCATTGAATCTACAGTTATTTATACAATTACCGCACTTGGTACATTTATCTTCATTAATTACATGAACCTCTTTCATATCTCCCTTTATTGCATCTGAAGGACATTCCCTTTTGCAAAGGCCACAGCCTATACATTTTTCCGCACTAATAAAATAAGTGGTGAGTTTTTTACATACACCTGCCGAGCATCTTTTATCTTCTATATGTTCAACAAACTCCTCTTTAAAATACTTAATTGCTGAAAGTATTGGATTTGGAGCACTTTTCCCTAGTCCACAAAGTGAAGCCTCTAAAACTGTTTCTGATATCTTATTAATCTCTTCGAGATCACCTTTTCTTCCACGCCCCTCAGTTATATCAGTAAGTATCTCAAGCATCCGCTTTATTCCTTCCCTACAAGGTGTACATTTTCCACAGGATTCTTCAGCTAGAAAATTCAAGTAGTATTTTGCTACGTCTACCATGCATGTTCTCTCATCCATTACAATTATTCCACCTGAACCCATAATGGCATCTGCCTTAGCAAGGGAATCATAATCCACGTTTAGATCAAGGTATTCTTCAGGGGTACATGCTCCTGAAGGTCCTCCTATTTGAACAGCTTTGAATTTTTTGTTACCAATTATCCCTCCACCTATATCATATATTAATTCTCGAAGGCTTGTACCCATTGGAACTTCAACTAGTCCCGTGTTTTTTACCTTTCCAACTAGTGAAAACACCTTTGTTCCTTTACTCTTCTCAGTACCAATAGAGCTATACCATTCTCCACCTTTTAAAATTATTTCAGGTATATTTGCCAAGGTCTCCACATTATTAAGTACCGTCGGCTTACCCCACAAGCCTTTTTCTGTGGAATGTATATATTTAGCTCTAGGTTCTCCCACCTTTCCCTCAATTGATGACATTAATGCAGTAGATTCACCGCATACAAAAGCTCCTCCGCCTCTAACTATCTCTATATCAAAATCAAAACCACTCTTCATTATATTTTTACCAAGGTAACCCTTATCTCTAGCCTGCTTAATAGCCTTAGTCATGTTCCTAATGGCAAGAGAATACTCATCCCTTATATAAGCGATACCGATATGTGCCCCAATAGCATAAGCACATATTGTCATGCCCTCTATTATACTAGAAGGGTCTCCTTCAATAATGCTTCTGTCCATGAAAGCACCTGGATCACCTTCATCACCATTACATATTACATATTTAGGAAAATTATCTATACTATTGCATTGACTCCATTTGGTACCTGTAGGAAATCCTGCTCCTCCTCTTCCCCTAAGTCCAGATTTTGAAACTTCATCTATAATACTTTCTTTAGGCATATCAAAAATTGCTTTTTTAAGTGCCTTAAAGCCATCTCTTTCTATATAATCATTAATATCTGTAGGATCTATTTCTCCAATGTTTCTGAGTGCAATTTTCATTTGTCTTTTATAGAATTCACTTTCCTTATGGGATATTACCTTTTTTCCCAAGGAAATATCAAAATAAAGCAATCTATCAATAATCGCTCCATTAAGTAGAGTTTTTTCTATGATTTCATCCACATCTAACACCTTAACTTTAAAATATGATATATCACCTGGCATAATCTTTACAATTGGTCCTTTTTCACAAAGTCCATTGCATCCAGTAGACTTTATATATGTTTTAACTAAAACGCCAACATTAAGTATTTCAATCTTTTTCTTAAGTTCCTCATATACTTCCATACTTCCACTAGCAAGGCATCCTGTTCCGCAGCATACATATATAACCCTTTTGTTACCACTTATCTCACTCATCAATACCGCCTCCATAATTATTTAAGATTTCCACAATCATTTTTGGCGTGACCTTACCATAATATTTATCATTTATTACCATTACAGGTGCTATTGCACAGGCTCCTAAACAGTTAACAATTTGGAGTGAAAACTTACCATTGTCTGTGGTCTCTCCAGGCATTATTTTAAGATACTTCTCAATTTGTTCTAGCACAGTTGAAGATCCCCTTACATGACAAGCAGTACCATCACATACTGTTATAATATTTTCACCTTTTGGGACAAGGCTTAAGGATTTGTAAAACGTAGACATGCTATATAACTTACTTAATGGAATGTTCAAATAAATAGAAACTTTATGGAGAGCTTCTCTAGGAATATATCTATATTCCTTTTGTATATCTTGAAGTATAGCAAGGCTATATCTCTTCTCCTTTGGATGTTTATTTAAAATTACATCTACCTGAGACAAATCCACATAAGTTTCGTTTTTTTCCATAATATTTTCACCTTCTATCTATATTTTTTAAAATTAGGGGCATGAAAATAAATACTGACTTGTTATTTACTTGAATGTCCCTTATCCCCCCGCAACTACAGGGAAAATGGATATCTCGTCATTTTCTTTAATTTCAGTGTTAATGCCTTTTAGGTGAACAATATGTCTTCCATTAACTAAAATAATTATTTCATTACTTAATTCACCATTTTTAAAAATTGTTTCTTTTAGTGTTCTTCCATACTTTTCGCATAGCATATTTAAAAGTTCTAAAATTGTGACACAGCCATTTACATCTACTTCTTTTGTCTTTGTATAGTCCCTTAAATAAGCAAAAAATTTCACCTTCATATACATATACCTCTTTTTCAGCATTAATTAAATCATATAAAACTGGCATATATAATATAAAATCATACATACCAGTTTACTATAAAACCATAAAATTAATCTATTGAAAGCTCCTTAAGTTTTTCTGCAGTTGGATTTCCATCGAAGTCCCAACCACGCAAGTTATAGTATTCATCAATCATGATATCAAGTTCAACCACTTTTCCTTTTCCTGCCCCTTCAGTAAGAGGTTCAGTAAGTAATCTTTGTGGAAGTGTATCATCAGCTTTTGTAAAACCTGCTTTAAGATTAAAAAGTTTTTCTAAATTCCATATTCTTTCTCCTGCTTTTAAAATCTCTTCATCAGAGCAGTCACAGCCTATTGCGGTTCTTATCATTTCAGAAATTTCAGGAAGTCCAATAGCAAAAGTAGTGAATAAACATATTCCTACAGAATCTACAACTGCAGTAAGATCCTGAAAAATAATTAGCCACTGAGCTTTATCTGTAGTTACTAGAGGATCTAGTTTTTGAGGTAATCCAAGTATTTCAGGTGATATCATATACCCTCTTACATGGCATGCCCCTCTGTTAGATGTTGCAAATCCAAGCCCTATACCTTGAATTGCTCTTGCGTCATAGGCTGACATTTCCTGTTTTTTAACTGTCATGGAAAGTTCACTATGACCATAAGACTCCGCAAGCCTATAAGAGCCCTCTGCAAGTTTGTTACCAAAGCCTTCTCGTTTTGCAGTCTTCAATGTAAAATCAACTACTGCCTCTGCATTTCCAAATTTAAGTTCTCCACCTAATTCATCCTTTGTAATAAAGCCTTTATCATAAAGCTCCATTGCACATGCTATTGTTGAACCAAGAGTTATAGGATCCAGCCCATACTCATTACATATAAAATTAGCCTTGCAAACTGCATCGAGCTCTTTAACCCCACAATCTGCTCCAAACGACCAACCTGCTTCATATTCGGGACCTTCACCAGAACTTTTGAATTTTCCATCTTTAATTTTAGTTAAACGGCCACATCCTATTGAACAAGCAAAACAACCTTTACCTTTAACTAAATATTTTTCAGTGAGTGCCTCGCCGCTTATATCCTCCGCGTTTTCAAATACTCCTCCATCTCTCCAGTTTCTAGTTGGAAGTGCCCCTGATTGATTTAATATGTTGACAAGTATTTGACTACCATAAGCGGGTAATCCAGTACCTGTAACTGGATTAGCTTTAATCTTAGCCCGCGCATCTGAGCAGGCTGCCATAAATTCAGTTGGTTTTGCAACTTGAACTGAGTTTGTTCCTCTAACCACTACAGCCTTAAGATTTTTAGAACCCATAACCGCCCCGAGACCAGATCTTCCTGCAGCTCTATGTTTATCATTCATAACAGTTGCAAATAGTATTAATTTTTCTCCTGCAGGTCCTATACATGCTACCCTTGCATTTTGATCTGTTTCAACAAGCAAATCATCCGTTGTTTCAAATACTGTTTTACCCCATAGATGCTCTGCACTTTTAAGTTCTACTTTGTCATTTTTAATATAAAGATAAACAGGTTTATCAGCTTTTCCCTCAAATATTATTCCATCATAGCCAGCAAATTTTAGCTCTGGTCCAAAGTGACCACCGGAATTTGATGCTCCTATAGTGCCAGTAAGTGGTGCCTTTGCTATAACTTCGTATCTTCCTGCAGATGCTCCTAAAGTACCAGTTAGAGGTCCTGTCATAAATATAAGTTTATTATCGGGGCTAAAAGGTTCTACCGTAGGCTCCACTTCATCCATAAATATTTTTGTGCCAAGCCCACGTCCACCAAGATAAAGCTTAGCATCTTGCATATTTAAATTTTCTACTTTAATGCTTCCATTTGATAAATTAACTCTCAAAAGTTTTCCCATCCATCCAAACATTATTTATCCACCTCCTCAAATATAGCTTTAAATTTCTCTGCAACTAATTTTTTCTTATTTAGTTCAATAGGATTTGCATCTCTAAACTCTATAGCACCAGAAGGACAGAAAACTGCACAACTTGGACTACCGTTACATAAATCACATTTAACTAATGTTTTATTTTCTGAATTAAAGCTCATGTTCCCAAATGGACAAGCACTAATGCAAAGCTTACAGCCTATACATTTATTAGAATTAACCAATACGGTACCGTTTTCATCCTTTGTAATAGCACCCACCAAACACACCTTCATACATGACGGATCTTCACACTGCAGACACATAACCGGAACAGAAATCATTGCATCATCGTACTGAAAAACTGATACTGCAGAATTCTGAGGATTGAATTGATTTGTTTTTGCAAATGAGCATGCCATTTCGCAGGTCCTACAACCCGTACACTTTTCTGGAGAAATAATTAATACCTTTCCCATTCTTACCTGGACATCTTGCACGCAAGATGCCAGTCTACACCCCCTTATTATAAAATATAAAAGGAGTTCACATTCAAGATAAGACATAAATGCCCCTCTTGAATATGAACTCCTCTGCACAATGGTAGGCGTAGTAATCACTTACTACACCCTAACGTCTTATCAGCCTTACTTTTAAGGTTTAATAAGATTGGAGTACAATATTAAGTTATGATTTTACAATTTTTAAAAATATTAAATTTAAACCCTCAATATGAATTTAAACCCTTATATTATATATTCAACGTTTTTACTTAAATTCCTCTATTTCGAAAAAAGCAGTAAGAACATCTCATTAATGTACTATTCCTCCACTTTAATATCATCTCCAGCTTTAATATATCCCTCTGTAAGTACCCTAGCAAATATTCCTTCTCTTGGCATTATACAGTCGCCAACTAGCTTCATAATTTCACAACCTTTATGACATTCTTTCCCTATCTGTGTTACCTCAAAAAGTACCTCTCCCACTTTAAACTTAGTTCCCACAGGAAGCTCATATAAAATTATACCTTCAGTAGTAATATTTTCAGCGAACTTTCCTGAACATAAACCTTCTACCCCAGTAGCTTTCATCTTTTCAATACTCTCATTTCCAAGAAAGCTTACCATCCTATGCCAATTACCTGCATGTGCATCCCCTTCGAGACCATGGTTTAATTTAAAAAAGCCTTTATCTATAGGGTGTTTTATCACACCTTTTTTCTCGCTTATATTTACAGCAATAACCTTTGCCATTACAATCCCTTCCTTTCAAATATTCCTGATTTGCCTCCGCTTTTTCGTGCAAGCATAATATTATTTATAATCATTTCTCTATCAATTGCCTTGCACATATCATAAATAGTTAGCGCTGCAACAGATACCGCAGTTAGTGCTTCCATTTCAATGCCTGTTTTTCCCACAGTCTTCGTTGTTGCGGTTATTTCAATTTTTGTGTTTTCTAAATCAATTTTAAAACTAATATCACAACCAGATATCATTATAGGATGACACATTGGTATTATTTGCGGAGTACTTTTTGCACCCATAATTCCTCCTACCTGCGCTACTGCAAGTACATCTCCTTTTGAAATAGAACCTTCTTTTATTCTTTCCAGGGTTTCTCTTTTCATTGATATTGACCCAACTGCTATAGCTTCTCGAACAGTGTCACACTTTTCAGATACATCCACCATTTTAGCTCTTCCTTCTTCATTTATGTGCGTAAACTCCATTTTCATGCTCCTTTTTTATTTATTCAACCGCCTATTTGAGACATCACTTTAACACTTCTACTAGCACTTTCCTCTTCAAGATGATGCTCAAGTGGTTTATTAAAAATTGCCGATTTTAATGTAGCTGTAAGCATCTCTTCATTATTTAGATATTTTCTAAGGTCTATTTCCTCAGCTGAGTGAAGACATTGTTTAATTGTTCCTGTGGAAGTAAGCCTTATTTTATTACAATCCCCACAAAATTTGCAACTTACTGGACTAATGAAACCAATCTTTCCTTTTGCTCCTTCTAGCTTGTACAATTGCGCGGTACTACTTTTTTGTGTTTCTATTTGAGTGAGCTCTGGATGAAGTCCCAGCATTTCCATAAAACTCAATTTATTTTTCTCATACATCTCAATACCTTCACCGATAGGCATAAGTTCTATAAATCTTATTTCTACTGGCAGTTCGCGTGTTAAGTTTAAAAAATCATTAAACTCTGTATCATTAATACCTCTCATTAATACGGTATTTATTTTAACAGGTTTTAACCCAATAGTTAAACATTTGTCTATGCTTTTCATTACTTTATCTAAATTTCCTATTCTTGTTATACTTTTAAATTTTTCACTATTAAGTGTATCAAGACTAATATTAACCCTTTTAAGGCCAGCCTTCTTTAAATCATCCGCCATGTCAGAGAGAAGAATGCCATTTGTAGTTATAGCGATGTCATCTATACCTTGCAACTTAGAAGTTTCGTATATTAGTTTATCAATGTCTTTCATAACCAGTGGTTCTCCACCAGTATATCTTATTTTATTTATACCTAGAGTGGTAGCTACCTTTACAATTTTTAGTGTATCTTCAAAACGTAAAATGTCCTCATGACTTAAGCTTTTGATGCCCTCTTCCGGCATACAATATATACATCTTAAATTACATCTGTCAGTTACTGATACCCTTAAATAATTGATGTTTCTTCCATGACTGTCTCTCATAAAACCCTCTCCTAAATTTCAATTATTTCCCCTATATCTGTATAATCATAGCCAGAAAGTTTATCAAGCTCTGCCTTAAATTCATCAGTTCTAATTACTTTAATAAATTCCCTTATCATATTCATGTCTAGAAATTCCTTTGGCACAGCAAAATCATACTCCTCATTCCCAAGTGCTATAAAATCAAGGCCCATGAGTTTCGCTGCGGAATAAACTCCAAGGCCGCAATCTGCGTCTCCTGCGGCTATTACTGCTGCAACTGCAATATGAGTGAATTCCTCTCTTTCATAGCCGGATATGTCATTAGGATTAATATCAAATTTTTTTAAGTTATAATCTAAAAAGAGCCTTGTACCTGAACCTCTTTGCCTATTAACAAATTTTCTGCCTTTGATAGCTATATCCGAAAGTGATTTAATATCTAGTGGATTCCCAATAGGCACTATAATTCCTTGAATTCTTTTGACTCCCTTGATTAAGGCCATAGGTTTAGCACCCAAATATTTTTTAATGTAAGAAATATTATAACTACCATCCTCCATGTCCAGTAAATGAATAGGTGCTATGTGGGTTTCTGAGGAAAGCAACGCCATTATTCCTCCCATGCTTCCAACATGAGCAGAAGAAAGAAAATAATTTTCATTTTTTATATGAAAAAGATCTGATACAATATCTACTATTGGGTCATGACTTCCAATACATACAATCGTATTTTTAATTTCTTCTTTGCTCCTCAAAAGCTTAACGTTTACCTTTGTTCCCACTTCATATCCCTCTACATTTTGTGGAATTTCTAGTACCCCATCTGCCCGAGTTAGGGACATTGTAGTTCCAGCTCCTCGACCTATGGGTGTTGCAATATATTTCCCAGAAATAAATCCCATCTTAACTCTAACAAACTCTAAGTATTTCAGAGTTGACATAGTACGCCTTGTAAGCGTAGCCTCAACCGCTATTTTTTCTTCACTATTTATCCCAAGATAAGTATGGACTATTTTATTTACAATATTCTCCATTACGAAATAAGCGGATACAGGAAATCCAGGTATACCAACCACAGGCTTTCCATCTATACTTCCAAGAATAACAGGTTTACCTGGTTTTATAGCTACTCCATGTACATAAACTGTGCCAAGTTCCTCTATTACCTTACAAGTGAAATCTTCTCTACCAGCTGATGAGCCTGCACTAATAAGTATAATGTCACACTTTTCTACTGCTTTTTTCACAGCTTGTTTAATGAGTGAATAATCATCTATCACTATATCAAATCTTAGAGGTATTCCTCCCCACTGCTTAACCTGCGCTGCAAACACTCTTGAATTAAACTCAATTATGTCACCCACCACAAGTTCTCCTCCTGGCTCCACCATCTCAGTTCCAGTTGGAATTATTCCAACCACTGGTCTTTTATACACCTGAACCTCATTTACTCCTCCAGCTATAATAGATGCTATATCAACGGGTCTAATTAAATGCTTTGATGGAATAATAAGCTGTGTTTCAACAATGTCTTCTCCAATTGTTCTGATATGCTGCCAAGGAGAAGTACTCTTATAGATGGCTATTTTTCCACTCTCAACATTTATCAAATCCTCTACCATAATTACACAGTCATATTCTTTAGGTATTGGATCTCCAGTATCCACTACTAAATAATCAGTTCCTTCCTTAAGTTCGATATGGCTCCTATCTGTTGCTCCATAGGTTTTTGTACTTATAGTTGCAATACCATCCATTGCTGAACTATTATAAAAAGGCGAGGATATTTTTGCAAAAATTGGCGAGTAGGAAACTCTTCCTGCAGCATCCCAAGTAACCACATTTTCCACTCCACTTTTTATAGGAAATAATTTATTATAATACAAATTAATTGCCTCATTTAAATCCATATTTGATAGAAAAACTTCTTGAGCCAATACTCTCATCCCCTTTATAATCTGTAAACTTCAACTATTTGCCCTTCCTTTAAACCTTCTACATTTTTCTCTATAACAATATATCCCCATGCCTTTGAAAATACTGATATTAATCCCGATTTACCAAATACAGGTTTCGCAACAAGATTATTTTCTATTGTTTCAATCTCTACAGGTAAATATTCCTCTCGTCCTTTGGCTTTATGATAATTTATACTCATTAGTGCATTTGTTCCGTAAATCTTTTGACTATGAGACATTAAACTATATAAGTAATTTTTAACAAGAGTCTTATAAATAATAGAGCATGCAAGTGGGTGTCCTGGAAGTCCAAATATTATCTTCTCTTTATGTTTTCCTATTATGGTCGGCTTCCCAGGTTTTACTGCTATGCCATGTACCAAAACCTCTCCATCAGAGTAAGACGCTATAACCTTTAAGGTCTGATCCTTCTTACCTACGGAACTACCTCCTGAAATAAGTACCATATCACATTCATTAAATGCCCTATCAACTGTATTCTTTAAATCATCATATTCATCTTTA
This sequence comes from Clostridium sp., assembly GCA_047624165.1. Taxonomy (GTDB): domain Bacteria; phylum Bacillota; class Clostridia; order Clostridiales; family Clostridiaceae; genus Clostridium_AD. Next base: position 14,676 of record JBLHPD010000043.1, read on the forward strand.
ATAATTCCATAACTTACAGGCTGAATTCCATCCTCAAGGAGCAGAGACCAAATCAGATTTGTATTTATATCTCGCACCTCCCCGATGCCTGGTTTTGATTCACATGGTACTACTTCATCACCAGTAGAAATAATAGCAACCCTAGGTCTTTTATAAACTGTTACCTCACTAATTCCAATACTTGCAAGAACACCTATCTCATAAGGTCTGAGCTTATCTCCCTTTTTTACGACAATATCCTGAATATTTATATCTTCTCCAACCTGTATTACATTCTCACCCATAGCCACAGGTGAATAAATCATAACAGTATTCCCATCCATTCCATGGCTATAATCATCCATAATATGGCTGTATTCAATCATAACAACACTATCTGCACTCTTTGGGAGCATTCCTCCGGTAGGCACATACATACACTCACCAACGTTTATATCAGTAGGCGGAACCTTTCCCATAAAAACTTCACCCTTTAGTTCAAGCATAGAAGGCATAGCTTCACTAGCTCCATAAACATCTCTTGAATTCACAGCATATCCATCTACTGTTGACCTTTTAAATTCTGGTATATTACATTCTGCTTTTATATCTTGAAAACAAATCCTAGAAGTGCCCTGTAAAATATTAACCTTTTCACAGCCAAGCTCATAAGCAAATGATTTATTTATTATTTGTTTAGCTTCATCTACAGATACTACATTAAAAAGATCCATTGTCATTCCCCCTAGCGCACTCGCTGGCTTCTCCTGTAAGTATGGCAATACCATGTGGGATTGCATCTATTATAAATCCAAGATTTTCTACTGCTGCCTTAGGACTTCCTGGAAGATTAATGATTAAGGTTTTTCCTCGAATTCCTGCTATGCTTCTTGAAAGCACAGCCTTTGGTGTAATAGCAAGGGATTTCATTCTCATTGCTTCCCCGATGCCTGGTACATATTTCTCTATTACATTTTGAGTCGCCTCTGGAGTAACATCTCTTTCTGAAAAACCAGTTCCACCGTTAGTTAAAATTAAATTCACCTTAAGCTCATCACATAAATAAATAAGTTCTTGTTCTATAACGCCAATTTCATCAGAGATCATTTTATAGTAACTTATAACAAATCCCTTACCTTCTAATTCGCTCCTTATGGCAGGACCTGTTCCATCAATTCTTTCTCCTCTAGATCCTTTATCACTCATAGTCAATATTGCAGTTTTTATCATTTTCATCAACTCCTCTTTAAAATCTGTTTTAACAATTCATGCTCTGGAAAATTAAGAACCTTATGTTTTTCTCCTTGTTCAATAATCCTTCCCTTATCTAAAAAAATAACAAAATCAGCTACCCTCTCTGCTTGCATTAAATCATGAGTGACTAAAACAACACTTCTCTTTCCTTTTGCCATAGTCCTTATGAGTTTTTCAGCTCTCAGCGTACTTTCAATATCCATACTGGCAGTAGGTTCATCCAAAAAAGTCATCTGCGTTTCTAAAATAGCAGTTCTAAGTAGTGACACTTTTGCTTGTTCTCCACCTGATAACTCTCTAGTATTCTTATTAAGCAACTCATCTATTTCGAAGTAGGTTAGATAGCTGGAAAGTCTTTCCTCAATTTCTTTTTTATCAAATTTTCTGAATTTCAATCCCATAATTATATTATCAAATACTGAAGAATTAAATAAATAGGGACTTTGAAGCATAACAGATATATCTCTTTTTATAAACTCATTAAAGTTACAATTATCGTATAATACGATTCCCCTTGTAAATACATCTAGGCCTGAAACACACTGTAAAAGAGTAGTCTTTCCACTACCATTTAAGCCTAATAATGCATATACGAACCCTTCTTCAAAATTTAATTCATCTATATATAATACTTCTTTTCCATTGTACTCTTTATTAACGTCTATCACTCTAATATTCATGCACTACCACCTATTTTTCATCTATCTTGCTAAGCCCATGTAAAATAAAATTAACTATAAATGCAACAAGAAGTAATATAACTCCTATTGTAATGGCCTCATCAAATTTACCTTGACCTGTTTCGAGTGCTATATACGTGGTCATTACCCTTGTGTCACCTTTTATATTTCCTCCTACCATCATCACTGCACCAACCTCAGAAATTGCCCTTCCAAAACCAGCCGCAACCACAGAAAAAAGTTGAACTTTGCATTCCTTTATGATTAAAATTAAAGTATCAGGGCTTCCTGCCCCTAGAGCAATACAATTTTTCTTAATTTCCCTTCCACGACTTCCTATTGCTGAAACAGTAAGTCCAAATACTATTGGAAATACCAGAAGACTCTGGGCTATAATCATCGCAGCGGGGGTGAACAAAAGTTTAAGATCCCCTAAAGGTCCCTTCCTTGAAAGTAATAGATAAACCACCAGTCCCATTAGCACTGGTGGAATACTCATAGATGTTTCAGATAACCTTACAATATATTTTTTTATTTTAAAATCTTTCAAAGCAACTGGTATTGCTAGTACCATACCTGCAAGCGAAGCTATTAATGTTGATGCAAGTGAAACAAATAAAGATAATAAAACTATGTGTATAACCTCTTCATAATAGCTCATTTAATCACCTATTTTTCTGCATTATCCCTATTTACATTAGTCCTAATTTGCATTAGTCCTAATTTGCATTAGGTGTAAATAAAGGCATGCCATATTTCTCCTTGCCATATTCACCTATAAGCTTCTGTCCTTTAGTAGAAAGCATCCAATCAATAAATTCATTTGCTTCTTTTGTCTTAATTTTATTCTTACTATCATTAAGTCTTATTAATGCGTACTGATTTAAGAATTGACTTCCCTTTTCAGTAACAATATCGAGTTCTAACGTATCCCTCATATTTAAATATGTAGCTCTGTCAGTCAAAGTATAAGCTTTTTTCTCAGATGCCATTGTAAGTACTGCGCCCATTCCTTTTCCCGCTGATATATACCATTTTCCAGTAGGTGTTATTCCTGCATCCTTCCATATAGTAAGTTCTTTTGTATTGGTACCTGAGTTGTCTCCTCTAGATACAAAGTTCGCCTCACTGCTACTAATTAACTTTAGTGCCCCTACTCCATCTTTTGGAGCTTTCTCTTTAAGTTTTGCAGGATCATCTTTTGGTCCTACTATTATAAAATCATTATACATAACCTCAAGTCTTTCAGTCCCAAATCCTTGTTCAAGAAATTTAAGTTCCTGTGACTTTGCATGCACAAGTAGTCCATCCGCGTCTCCACGCTTGGCAACCTCTATTGCTTCTCCTGTTCCTTTAGCAAGTACCTTAACTGTAATACCTGTGTCTTCTTTAAATATTGGTAACAAATAATCCAAAAGTCCTGAATCTTGAGTACTTGTTGTTGTTGCAAGTACCATAGTCCTTTCTTTTTTTGCACATGCTGTTATAGTAAAAACAATAACAACACAAAGTGACATCATTAATAACCCATTAACCCCTAATCTACTTCTTGATTTTTCCATAAAAAAAACCCCCTTATATTTTTTATATATAAAAGAGAATGACAAAAAGACATCCCCCTTTTCAAATGGAAGGCTAAATCGTTTCCAATTTAACCCTAACGGTCATAATTCCATAGCAACCCTTAGGAATCAAGACTCGGAGAATAAATGACATATTAAAAAATTTTATTACTCATTATTCGTAAAATTTAGAATATTGTATATGTAAAGTATATCATAAGCTAATAAAAATACAAAGGGGCTTATGTTTTAAGAACCCTTAATTCTTGATTTGTATAACTTTCTCTGCATTTATTCTTATTTTTAAGGGAAGAGATTTGTTTTTAACTAAATCCCACTCTTCTTTCGCGATATCCCACATTATATGATAATCTTTTTCATCTCCTATAGGTTTCGTAAATTTAAGATATACTTTTGTTCTAAATAAAGATTTACCAGTAAAAACAACCCAGCAGTCGAAAGTATTTATATCTTCATCATCCTCGTTAATTTCTAAATAATGAGCTCTAATTCCGATATCTGTTATGTTGTCTTCTATTTGATAATTAAAAGTAATTCTACATCCCCAGTCAATGGCTTCTATTATATTATTTTCAATCACTCTAGCCTTTGAAATATTTTTACAACCCGTTAACTTTGCAGCACAGAGTGTTGGTGGTTTATTAAATATAACATCCTTATGCCCCATAGAATCAATGCTTCCATCAGATATGATTATTATGTTATTGCATAATTGATATGCTTCTTCCATGTTATGTGTGACAAAAATTGAAGTACCCCTGAATTCTAAAAGATCCTCTTTAAGTTGTATCATCATAGTATTTTTAAGATGATCGTCCAGTGCGGAAAAAGGTTCATCAAGAAGTAATATCTCAGGATCAACCACAAGAGCTCTAGCTAGTGCAACCCTTTGTTTCTGTCCTCCTGATAATTGAAAAGGGTATCTCTTTTCCATGCCACTCAGCTGTAAATCTATAATTTTCTTCTTAATTTTATTAGTTCTTTCAGTTTTTGAAATACTTTTAGCTAGTCCGAAACCAATATTTTGTTCTACTGTCATATTAGGGAACAGAGCATAATTTTGAAAAAGAAATCCTACTTTCCTCTCTCTAATTGGTATATTTATTTTATTTTCCGAATCAAATAGTACCCGACCATTTAACACTATTTTCCCTTTATCTGGGGTAACAATTCCGGCAATACAACTTAGTATCATACTTTTTCCTGATCCTGATGCTCCTAAGAGTCCTAAAATATCATTATCTGCTTTAAAATCTACTCTAAGCTTAAACCCTTGTAGCTTTTTTGTAATATCTATTTCTAAGCGCATAATTATTTCCTCCTTGCAGAGGATACTAAAAACCCTTGCTTTTGCGACCATTTATCACTAAGTACCATAACTGTTAAGGATATTATGAAAATTAATATAACCCATTTAATAGCATTACCATTTTCACCAGCTATCACCGCAAAATATATTGCGATGGGTATTGTTTGTGTTTTACCAGGAATGCTCCCAGCAATCATCATTGTTGCTCCAAATTCCCCCAATGCCCTTGCAAATGATAGGACCGTACCTGCCGCAATTCCCGGCCAAGCTAGAGGCACTGCTACCTTCCAAAATATTTTCCACTCAGACGCTCCCAAAGTCCTCGCCGCATTAAGAACATTAACATCAATTTGACTAAAAGCACCTACACATGTCCTATACATTAGTGGAAAAGCAACTACCGTTGCAGCTATAACTGTAGCTGCCCATGTAAATATTAATGTTATTCCAAATCCATTTAGTAATTTACCAATAGGATAATTCTTTCCAATAATCATAAGTAATATAAAGCCCAAAACTGTTGGAGGCAGTACCATTGGTAATGTCAGAATTCCATCTAGAATTCCTCTAGCGCATCCTTTGTATCTAGACATAAACCAAGCTGCGTAAATTCCAATGAAAAACACTATAAAAGTAGCTGTAAAAGCTGTTTTTATGGAAATCCATAATGGTGACAATTCTGACATATTATTCACTCCTAACTTATTTTAAAAGAGAATCAAAACCATAGGTTGTAAAAACTTCTTTTGCTTTATCACTAGATAAAAATTTTAAAAATGTCTTAGTATCCTCTACATTTTTACTAGATTTAATTATAGCTGCTGGATATTCAACTGGAGTTTTGTATAAATCAGCACTAGCAATAGAGACAACCTTTACTTTTTTTGAAACTTTAGCATCAGTACCATATACTACTCCAGCATCGACATTTCCGGTTTCAACCCAAGTCAAAACTTCTTTAACGTCCTTTGCATAAACAGCCTTTGCCTTAATTTTATCAAGAATATTTAACGATGTAAATACTTCTTCGCAGTATTGACCTACAGGAACTGTTTTTGGTTCTCCTAATGCTATTTTTACAATTTCATCATCTGTCGCATCCTTGAAATCACTAATATCCAATATAGAATCATTTTTAACTATAAGAACTATACTATTTCCTACCAAATTTACTTTGGTATCATCTATTAGTAAACCCTTCTTCTGCAAGACATCCATCTGCTTTATACCAGCTGAAAAAAACAAATCTACATCGGCGCCTTGTTCTATTTGTTTCTGTAATGTTCCTGACCCAGCAATATTATAATTTAATGTAACATTTGGTTTTTCCACTTTATAAAGTGTTTTTATTTCCCCCATAACCTCTGTTAAGCTTGCAGCCGCAGAAATTGTCAATGTAACTGGTTTTTGAGTAGCTGATGGCGCTTGTTTAACCTGCTTCCCGCAACCTGTCATTACCAGTATAAATGTAACTAATGACATAACTACTAAAGAACGTATACCTTTTTTCATTTTTTCTTCCCCTTTTATTCTTATTTTAATATTTAAGATCTATTCTAAACACTAATTCATAAACATTTAAAAGTACAGATATTATATATGACTGAATTAATATCATTAGGCATGCCTCAGCTATTCTAGGAATCCACAAAACCATGAACCCCACACTAGAAAGTCCTGGAATAAATAATATTAGTATATATGTGTTAATAGATGAAATTATTATTGCAGGAAATCCTATTGCTAAAATCATTTTAATATAGTTATCATATATTTTATTTTCACTATTATTTCTTTTAACTAAAGTATTAATAAACAGAATTGCAAAACCGAGCAGTGAAATAATCTCGAGTCCAATACCAATAAACTGTGTCTTCTTTCCAAGTAAAAATATCAATTGTCCTAAATTTGATTTTGGTAACACTAATATTACAATATTATTAATAATTCCTATTAGTCCTAAAGTTACAAAGCTAGTAATATAGTACTTTACTAATTTCCCAGTATCAAAAGTCTTTGCATGTTTCCATATTAGGCCAGGAATAAAGCCTGCGAGCATTGTTGTTAAAGTAAATAGTGGAATATAAGGTCCCATAGGTCTTAGAATATATGCAAGAATATCCACAATACCACCAGCAAATGCGCCATAAATTGGTCCATAAATAATGCTAGGTAGAATATAGAAAATAGCGTCAAAGCTAATTCTCATAGCACCTGCACCACCAATAGGGATCATTATGCTAATCGATCTTAGAACTACTGCAATTGCAATAAAAATAGAAATAGAAACCATTTTTCTTGTACTTATCTTTTCTTTCATTTAAAACCCTCCAGTATATAAACTATTTATTTTACAAATTGTAATGACGTAATTTTAAGCATACAAATATTAAAAAATAACCTAAGGCAAATCTTGATTTACCTTAGGTTATTGGCTATAGTTATAGAACCATAATTTTTATATATATAAACAACCAAAAGCTTATTTACCTAGATTTTATTTTTAAAATCAGGTAAATAAGCCCTTTTTTTATAAAATCTAATCCAATTACTTTAATAATAAAACTAATGTAGACATTTTACAACAGTTTTATTGTTATATAGACATTCACATAAATAATTCTAACTTTACATTCCTTTTAAACAGTTATATATTATTACTAAAGAATCAATGAGTAATGTTATTTTTATAATATTCTAAATATTTAACTAAAGGGGTGAATTTATGAAAAAAGTACTTACTACCTGTGGGTATTGTGGTTGTGGATGTAATTATTATTTAAATGTTGAGAACAATGAAGTAACAGGCGTTACTCCTAAAAACAATGATATTGTTAGTAAAGGTAAACTTTGTGTTAAAGGTTGGCAAGGATATAGTTTTGTTAACCATAATGATAGGTTAAAACATCCCTTAATTAAAAATCAAGAAGGAATTTTCGAAGAGGTTACTTGGGAAGCTGCATTCCAGTTTATAAGTGAGTCTCTTAAAAGTATTATTAAAAAAAATGGTCCCGAGGCTGTTGGAATACTATCCTCAGCAAGATGTACAAATGAAGAGAATTATCTTATGGTAAAGCTAGCAAGGGCAGTCCTCCATACAAATAATATAGATCACTGCGCTCGCCTCTGACATAGCCCCACAGTGGCTAGTTTAGCCGCAGCATTTGGAAGTGGAGCCATGACTAACTCTATTGATGAGCTTGAGAATGCAGAGGTTATCTTTGTTATTGGCTCTAATACCACCCAGCAGCATCCACTAATAGGTATGAGAATAATAAATGCTGTTAGAAATAAGGGTGCAAAACTAATTGTAGCTGATCCAAGGAAGATACCTTTAGCTGAAAATGCAGCTATTTATGCGCCCATTGCTCCTGGAAGTAATTTAGCATTTATTAATGGAATATTAAATGTAATCATAAGTGAAAACTTAATAAATAGTGATTTTATAGAAAAACGAACTGAGGGCTTTGAAGAATTTAAAGATTCCATTGAAAAATATACACCAGAGTTAGTTTCAGTTATTACAGGAGTACCGAGTAATACTATTAAAGAAATAGCAAGACTATATGCTACGGCAAAGACAGCTTCAATTGTATATGCTATGGGCATAACACAACATATTAGTGGCACAAAGAATGTTGCAGCACTTGCAAACCTAGCACTACTCACTGGTCAAATAGGACGAGAATCCACGGGAGTTAATCCACTTCGAGGTCAAAACAATGTTCAAGGTGCTTGTGATATGGGCGCACTTCCAGATGTTCTTCCTGGCTATCAAAGTCTGTATGATGAAAACGTACACAAGAAATTTTCCAAGGTTTTTGGGGAAGACTATGCAAGTGAAGCTGGGATGACCCTGGGTGAAATGATGGATGGTGCATTTAACGGCAGCGTTAAATCTCTTTTCATAATGGCTGAAAATCCAATGCTTTCAGATCCAAATCTTGATCATGTAAAAGAAGCCTTAGAACATTTAGAACTCCTTGTGGTTCAGGATATTTTCATGACAGAAACTGCAAAGCTCGCTGATGTAATATTGCCAGGTGCCAGTTTTATTGAAAAAGATGGAACCTTTACAAATACAGAAAGAAGAGTTCAAAGGGTACGAAAAGCTATAGAACCTGTTACTAATAGTAAAGCAGATTGGGAAATATTATGTGGCTTAATAAATGCCCTCGGATGCTCAACAAATTACTCTTCCCCTTCTGAAATAATGGAAGAGATAAGAACATTAGTCCCTAGTTACGGAGGAATAACATACGAAAGACTAGATAATGAAGGCCTACAATGGCCATGCACAGATATAAGACATCCCGGAACAAAATTTTTGCATAAAGAGAAATTTGTCCGGGGATTTGGAAAGTTTAGTGTAAATGAATATGTAAAGTCCAATGAAATATCTACTAGTGAATATCCCTTCATTTTAACAACAGGACGAATGAATCATCACTATCATACTGGTACTATGACTAGAAGGTCTTGGGCCTTGGACAGAGAATACCCCCATGGATTTATGGAAATTAATCCTTGCGATGCTAAAAAACTTGGGTTAAGAGAGAGTAGTATAGTAAAAGTTACCTCTAAAACAGGAGAAGTAGTAACAGAGGTTCATATTACAGATAAAATATTGGCAGGAGTAGTTTTTATGACCTTCCACTTTGCTGAACAAGCAGTAAATAAGCTTATTGGCAAAAGTTTAGATCCGATTGTACAAATACCTGAATTTAAGGTTTGTGCTGTTAAAATAGAGGGGTGAAATAATTGTATATTCTTAAAAAAGAAGATTTAAAAGAATTACTAGATACTTGGTTTAGGGCATCATTTCATGTTTATGCTCCAAAGAAAAATCAAGGAGAGGTTATGCTTCTGCCTTATGAAGGCAATGAATTGTGCCTAGACTATATTAACTTTTCCTTTCCTATAAAGGAATTTCTTTTTAAGCAAAAAGAAGAACTTTTCCACTGGAATAACAATAATGGTTTAATAAAAACTCAAGCTTCTGAAATCTCCCCCAATAATAAAAGTATACTTTTTGGAGTTAGATCCTGTGATGCATACGGAGTTGCTTACATGGATAAATTTTTTATGGAGGGTTACAAGGATGAACTCTATCAAAAAAATAGAGAATCAACCTTTATTGTTGCTGTAAACTGTCTTGAGGTTGGACCTAATTGCTTTTGCAATTCAATGGGCACTGGCCCTTTTGCAAGTGTAGGATACGATATTCTTTTTACCCCACTGAAAAATGAATATTTAGTAGAAGTAGCAAGTTTAAAAGGAGAAGAATTAATTCTTCTTGGAAAAAAATTATTTACTGAAGCTGATAATAATCTTATAAATGAGAAAAATGACATTTCAGATAGTCTAATCCCTAAATTTAAAACTGTAATTGAAGTAAATAATATTGCCAAGGTTCTAGGTGACAATTTTAATAGCCCACTATGGGGTAAGCTTTCAAATGACTGTGTTTCATGTACTGGTTGCACAACGCTCTGCCCTACCTGCACCTGCTTTAATATGGTAGAAGAAAATACAAGTTGTGACAGTGGATGTAGAGTTCGCTGCTATGATTCTTGTCAAAGTGATTCCTTTACTAGAAATGCAGGAGAGCATAATCCTAGAAATGATATATCCAGGGTAAGATATAGATTATATGATAAATTTAAGTATATTGAGGAAAAATTTAATATGAAGGGCTGCAGTGGATGTGGAAGGTGTATAAATGTTTGTCCTGCATCAATAAATGTGGTTAGTATAATTAATAAATTAGGTGCTAATGATAGCTTAAATGACATCAATATCACAACTAAAACATGTAGTCCCCTAAATCATAACCATATACATGATGGTTATGATGATAATAAGGAAAGCTGTGAAAGCAGTTATCTTCCAGAAATAGCTATAATTAAAGAAATTACTCAAGAAACAAAAAATATCAAACGATTTTTCATACAATATGAAGATAAGTCACTCCATGAAAACTTTGAATTTAGTGGACAATTTTTTGAAATAACAGTATTTGGTGTTGGAGAAATAGCTGTATCCATTCCTTTTTCTCCAAGTCAAAAGAATATTTTTGATTTTTGTATAAAAAAAGCCGGTAAGGTAACAAATGCTCTTCACACCATGAAAGTTGGCGATAGAGTGGGTCTGCGAGGGCCCTTTGGCAAAGGCTTCCCATATGAAGAACTTAAGGGTAGAGACCTTATTATTATTGGAAGTGGTGTTGGTCTTGCACCAGTAAGAACCACTATAACTCGTGTAATTGAAAATATTGAGGAGTTTGGTAAGTTTGTCATTATTGGTAGTGCAATGTCTTATGAGGGTCTAACATACAAGGATGATTTAATAGCATGGAATGATATGCCGGGGGTAAAAGTTTTGTATGCCCTCAGTAATCCCACAACTATTGTTAATGCCCATGTGGGTTATATAAATGATTTATTACCTGATTTGGAATTGGACTTTGAAAATACTTCAGCAATTATCTGTGCCTCCCCAAGACGTATAAAAGCCATAGCAAAAGATTTGTTAAAGCTAGGAATGAAGGGTACTGATATATACACATCCCTAGAAACCCATATGCGCTGCGGAATAGGTAAATGTGGACATTGTAAGGTAGGAAATAAATATATGTGCATAGATGGACCAGTATTTAATTATGATGAAATGCTGACACTACCACCAGAATTTTAGGAGTGATACTATTGAAGGACTTTGGCTCTGCAGTTATTTTATGTGGTGGTGAAAGATATAATAGCAAATTCAGGACCCTTCGTGGCTATTTATACAGCGCTAAAAGCTGCTACCACTAGATATGTTTTTAGTTACTACTCAGGCATTCCCAATAGGAAATGCCTGTGATAATATAAAGCGATGGTCGTAAACACCTCATGTCTAAAAAAGGGCTCAATAAATTAAAGGAAGCCAATAGGCGCTCCCCCTATATAA
>JBLHPD010000044.1:0-26412 GCA_047624165.1 Clostridium sp.
TTGATTTTATAACTAAAAATTTAGTGCTTATTTCTAATTTCTACATAAATCAAAATGCTATCGCATAATTGCATGTAAAAAAACCCAGTATAATAAAAAATTATACTGGGTTTGTAAACAACCTGAGTAATACCTTTGTATTACTATTTTCCTTAATATATTTACATGATTCAACTCCACTAATTTTAGGCATTATCCAATCCAAAATTGCTAAATCAATTTTATGCAAATTAAACAAATCTAAGGCTTCTTCTCCATCCTTTGCTGTAATTGTATTAAACCCTTCCTTTTGAAAATAAGCTGAAAGGATTTTCACCATTTATTTCTCATCATCAGAAATTAGTATATTCAACTAAATCTCTCCTTTTAATCTCATTAATCTCAATAATCTCATCAATCCCGTCGTCTTTTATTGTTTTATAGCCTTCTGCTTCTATCCATATGAAATAGTTTCATCAAATGTAATTCTTCAATAACTTAATATGCTTAAGGCAACATTAACTATATCATACTAAAGAATACCATTGTAAATAATAGTATTTCTTACTTATAGTTCCTTTTATAGTCGTATAATAAAACAAAAACTGCATTGGAATTATCCAATGCAGTTTTTATTATACTTTATACTTATCGAGAAACTGTTTAAGTTTCTCTGAAGATTTTGTAAGACTACCAATGGATATGGCTATTTCTTCAATAGAAGATACCTGCTCTTCTGTTGAAGTAGCAACTTCTTCACTTGCTGCAGCATTTTGTTCTATTACATTAGATATATTATTAATTGCTTTTTCAACAGAAAGAGAATTCTTATCAATAATTTGAGTCTTATCTGAAATCTCTATAATTTCATTAGTTACCTTGGAGGTTGAATCTTTTATTTCCCAAAATATATTTTCTGTGCCTTTTATAGATTCAGTTTGTTCCTCCATGGATTTTTGAAATTTTTCCATTTTAGATACAGTTTCATTTATTCCATTTTGAATTGCTTTAACTAATTCTTCAATTTTACTAGTTGAACTACTAGAAGACTCAGCTGATTTTGTTGAAAGATTTAAAATTGATGATGAAACTTCTTCAGTCGTAATCTTACTATCTAACATTTTATCATTTTGAAACTTAATACTCGAAATACCCTTTATAACTATTTTATCTGTTTCCATAGCTAGCTTTTTCATATGATTAGTAGCCTCAGTAACTTTAACTAAATCTTTGGTAACACTAACTACCATATTGTTGCTTTGTTCAACGAGTGTAGACTGCCTTATTGCACCGTTAGCAACCTCTGAAACTGTTTTGGATATTAGTTGCGAAGTTTTAGCAGTTTCATCGGAGTTCTTAAGAATATCATTTGATGAAGACGCCACTGCATTAGGATTATCCAATACAGTTTTTGCTTTCGTTTTATGTACGGTAGAGGTAAGCTGATATTAACTATATCACTGTATATTGAAAGAGCTATATTATGCTAAGTCCTAAACTTCTCCATCTACTAGTTGTCTAAAATTTATACTTTGTAGTTCTGCATTTAAATTCTTTTGTACTTTCGTCATAGCTCTATGCACAATGCATACACCACTTCTATTCAAATTACAAAAGTTGGGATCAATTACACATCTATTAACACATATCGAACCATCTATTGATTCTATAACATCTTTTAAGCTTATTTGTTCTGGCAATTTATTTATAGCATATCCTCCCTTGACTCCCCTGTAAGATTTTAAGATATCTGCATGTATAAGCTTTCTTAAAAGTTTTAAAAGAAATCTTAGTGGTATACCCTCTTTTTCTGAAATCGCTTTTGCTTCTACCTTTTCACCATAGCCTAATTTACATAAGTGAAGTACTACTCTAAGTCCATAATCAGCTTCTTGTGTTATTTTCATGTTATATTTCTCCTTAAAGTATACTTATTTGATATAATTTCTAGTCTAAGACTTTTACCCTGTTTTGTCAATAGGGACCAGTTCACGAATTTTATCCATGAACAGGTCCCAAATTTATGTTTTTCTAAAATTACTTCATTGACTCGATAATGCTGTCTGCGATGTCATTCATTGAATCCGCATCATCTTCTTTCATGCTTGAGTTCAAAGACATCTCATTATTTAAAATAGTCATTTCTTTCATATCATCCAAAAGTTCACGCATCAATTTACCAGATTGAGGAGCCCATGAACCATTTTCTATAAGAGCAAAAGTACGTTTTTGAAGATTTAATGCCTTCATATCATTTATATAGGCCAGCATTGGTGGATAAATTTTCAAGTTGTAGGTTACAGAGGCAAGAACCACATGACTATATTTGAATGTCTCAGAAATCAAATAGGAAACATGAGTTTTTGAAACGTCATACATAACCACATTTGTCATTCCCTTTTCCACAAGCCTTGTTGCTAGGTCGCTTGCAGCGGCTTCCGTATTGCCATACATTGTTCCATAAACGATCATTACACCATTTTCCTCAGGCTCGTAGCGACTCCACTTGTCATACTTTTCTAATAAGTACCCCAAATCATTACGCCATACCGGTCCATGTAGCGGGCATATAATCTTGATATCAATAGTTCCCGCCTTCTTCAAAAGATCCTGAACATGAGGACCATACTTACCTACAATGTTTGTATAATATCTTCTGGCATCGTCAATCCAATTGCGGTCAAAGTCCATCTCGTCATTAAACAGCACACCATCCAATGATCCGAAAGATCCGAAGGCATCAGCGGAAAATAGTACAGCATTTGTAATATCATAAGTCACCATAGCTTCTGGCCAATGTACCATTGGAGCAAACACATATGTAACGTTATGTTTTCCAAAGGACATAGTATCGCCTTCACTAACTTCTATTATGTTACCATCAATATGAAAACCGAACTGATGCATAAACAATGAAGCCTTTTTGGTGCATACAATCTTTACATCCGGATAACGAAGAATTATCTCTTCAATGCACGCTGCATGATCCGGCTCCATATGGTTAATCACCATATAATCTAATGGTTTCCCTTCTAAAACGGATTGAATATTCAAAAGGAACTGACGACAAATCGACCAATCCACTGTATCAAAGAGTACTGTCTTCTCGTCCATTAGTAAATAAGAGTTATAGGAAACACCTCGTGGAATGGGATGAATATTTTCAAATAGAGCAAGGCGACGATCGTTGCCACCAACCCAATAAAGATCCTCAGTTACTTTTCTAACACAATACATAAATATAATCCTCCTTTACATTAAAAATTCATTTTAATATTTAATTTTTATAGAAATTAGACTTCTATAAACATATCTTTTTCTTCACCACAAACAGGGCAAGTCCACTCCTGCGGTATATTTTCAAAGAGAGTACCCTCAGCTACCTCTCCTTCAGGATCACCCATGCTAGGATCGTATTCATTACCGCATCCGTTACATACATAATGTTGCCAAGTTGGAATAACCTTCTTCGTAGCCGCCATCTTCATCTTCTTCATTGGTGGAGCCTCCTTCTTTGGCTCTCCATTGTCTAAAGCTGCAGTGAAAAGTGGCAATATTTCCATTAAATCACCAACGATTCCATAGTCTGAGTTTTTAAAAATTTTTGCATTCGGATTGATATTTATAGCAACAATTGTAGTAGCATCCTTTATACCTTTTAAATGCTGACCTGCACCTGAAATACCACAGGCAATGTATAGATTTCCTTTGAATTTTTGACCAGACATACCAACATAACGATTCAGTGGTAAATATTTAAGTGTTTCAGCTACTGGACGTGAAGATCCTATAGCCGCACCGGCTTGAACTGCTAAGTCCTCTATAAGCTTCATGTTTTCTTTTTTCCCTATTCCTTGACCTACACTTACTACCCTTTCAGCCTTAGTAATAGGAGTGTCCATTGGAATTCCAACCGTAAAATCATATTTATCTATCTTAAGAGCTTCCACAAGAGCATCGACTCTTTCACTCGCAGTTCCATCTTTAAAAATAACTTTCTTTCGATAACCTGTCGCAGGTCCCTGCTTATAAACTTTACCTGGTCGCTCGTTTTTAGGCATCTTACCTATGATATGAGCAGCGATAACGACACGATGAATCTCATTAGTTCCTTCATATATTGTGCAAATCTTAGCGTCCCTGTAAGCACGTTCAACTTCCATACCTTTCAAATAGCCGTTTCCACCAAATATTTGAAGAGCGTCGTTTACGATTTCAAGACAAACGTCAGAAGTGTATTGTTTCGCCATAGCAGCTTCCATACCGTAATTCTCATGATTTTCTTTTAGCTCTGCCGCACTGTAAATAAGTAATCTAGCTGCGCGAAGCTTTGTCGCCATATCGGCCAACTTAAAAGCGATAATCTGTTGCTGACAGATAGGTTTGCCAAATTGAACTCTTTCTTTTGAGTACTCCAAAGCATTCTCATAAGCGCCTTGTGCAATGCCAAGAGCCTGAGATGCAATACCAATACGGCCACCATCCAAAGTTGACATAGCAATTTTGAACCCATCACACTCATTACCTAATAGATTTTCCTTAGGGACTTTCACGTCGTTAAAAATCAGCTCTGCAGTGGCTGACGAACGAATTCCCATCTTGTCATAATGTTTACCAACACTAAAGCCTTCCCAGCCCTTCTCCACAATAAAAGCACTGATGCCACGAGCACCTATATTCGGCGTCGTAATTGCAAAAATAATGTAAATATCAGCCTTACCTGCATTTGTGATGAATATTTTTTCACCATTCAAAATGTAATAATCGCCGTCTAAGGCTGCAGTGGTCTCCGTACCACCAGCATCACTACCAGCATTTTCCTCAGTGAGACCGAATGCACCGAGCTTCTCTCCCTTTGCCAGTGGAACCAAGTATTTTTGTTTCTGAGCCTCTGTTCCGTAGGCATAAATTGGGTATGTCCCTAAAGATGTATGAGCGGAAAGAATTACTCCTGTACCACCATCCACTCTTGATAATTCCTCAACAGCAATTGCATAGCTAATTATGTCTAGACCTGCTCCGCCGTATTCCTTCGGATATGGTATCCCCATCATCCCCATATCAGCTAATTTATTAATTGCGTCCGTTGGGAATTTATTTTCCTGGTCTAACATAAATGCAATAGGTTTAACTTCCTCCTGCGCAAATTCTCTGATTTTTGTCCTCAAATTTTCATGTTGTTCCATTGTCTTAAAAAACATAAATACACCGCCTTTTTAAATGTATACCTAAACCGTATACATTTATAATATACCTAATTGGTATACATTACAAGCTTACCTCTGAATTATTTTGGTAATTTTTTCTAAACATAACCATTCGTAAAAACATTAAGTTAGAAGCCTTTTCAAACCATGTCATTTCCTTACTATCTCCTACTATTTTTACTTCGGTGTGTAAAGTCATCCTCAATCTCTGATTTCCACTTCTCTTTTATCATAGACTACCAAATAAACCATCATCTCATGTTTTATTAGTAATTCGCCTATTGCAGAAATTGCTATCTGTAATGCCTTATCTTTTGGGTAGCCATAGATTCCTGCTGATATCAGCGGGAATGCGATAGATTTTCACTTATATGTTAAGCGCCAGTTTCAATGAATTAATGTAGCAGTTATGTAACAGATCTGCCTCACCCGAGTTGCCGCCGTTCCATATAGGACCAACTGTGTAAATCAACTACTCACCATTTATTATAGTAATATTTATCATAATATTCAAATACATAAAATTCGTTAAAAATGTCCAGATTAGGGGTAGCAATCCGATATAATATGGAATATATTAAACTACAGCTACAACTTCCCTGCGTTAAAGACTTTTCAAAAGGAAGTCATACTTAAGTAGAAGTGTAAAATTTCTTCTTAGAGTTACTTTGTAACTAAATTAGATTTTTAGACTCTTACTTATTAAAAATAAGGAGGTTATTTATATGAGTCATAGACATAAAGATTGTTGTTGCTGTGAACCTGTTAGTTGCTGTAAACCCGTTTGTAGCTGTGGAAATAGCTGTGGAACTGGTGGCATAGGAAATTGTGGAGCTGGCAGTGGTATTTGGATCATAATTTTACTACTAGTTTTTTGCAGTGGTGGCATTGGTGGCTTTTGCCATTAGTCTATTTCATTAATGTAGCATAATTATTTGTATTTTTTTCACTTTTAGTGCCATTTCCAATTAGGCCACATATTATATACTAACTAAATATAGGAAGTGACGTTATGTCAAAGTGTGAAAAAAAACATAATAATACTGATTGTTATGAAGCTCGGTGCGAAATTTGTCTTGAAGATTGGTGTGATGATAGTTCTGAAAAAAAGCATCATAATCCTGCCTTTTGTGATGTTTGGTGCGATGATTGGTGTGAAAAAGAAAACTAGTATAAAAGCAGAGTTGGGTGTTTAACTCTGCTTTTATATTTTTGCGTATGAAAACTTTCTTTTTCTTTTCAGTTAGATACAACATTTCTATTTTTTGTATAAAGCCAACCGGCATTGTCACAATGTCTAAGAGTTTTTTTATCGCGGAATCAGATTGTATTTTTTTATTTTATATTGAAGATTTTGCCTTGAAATGCTCAGCTCTCTTGAAGATTCGCTAACATTATTCTCATTTTTTTTAAGCGTTATCTCTATAATTTCCTTTTCGATATTATCCATATATCTATTCAGCTCGAACTTTTCGTTTAAATTTGTCATCATATATTATAAACATCTCCCTATCTCTCGTAGAGTAATTGTATATAATTATAGAAAGGTATTCTGGCTTAAGCATCATTGCCCGTGCGACCTTCCCAGTTTCCCAGAGGTATTTTATACGGACTCTTCTATTACAGCGGCGGGACCGCGCAGGATTTTTACCTGTCTTCCCTTTTAAACTAAAGTAATTTATACTTTAGTTATCCATAATTATGAAATACACTATTTAGTTTTATTCTCCGAATTTTCTTTTTTAGTTCGCTCTACGAATCTTCCAAGGAAAAAGAAAAGAACACCTACTCCAATACCTGTCTGTAGACAAAAGAGTAAACTCTCAATTTCGCCTGGTAATTCTCCACCAACCCAAGTTTCCATAACTGGTTCAAACCAAGGTTTATACTCGGCACCTGTAATCTCTGAAACAACGACGCTTCCTGCGTCATCGGAGCCACCGAATTCAGCACCCTTTAATGTGAATAATGGTATAATGGCAATCAATACAGCAATAATTAATAATATGATAACTTTTTTCTTCTTCTTTACCATTAATTTTCCCCTCCCTTTAGGAATCCAAGATCTGTTAATTCCGATTTTGCATATGTTTCAAGCCCCATAATGATGACTACGGTCAGAATACCTTCGATAATTGCAAGTGGTAGCTGCGTAGGTGCAAACACTGCAAGAAATTTGACTGCAGATGCCCCGATACCACCGCTTTCAGACGGAAATGCAAGTGCAAGTTCAAAACTGGTTATACAATATGTGAATAAATCACCTACTGATGCTGCCAGAAAAATCCCTACATATCTACTTACTTTCAGTTTCTGGCATAATTTGTAGATTACATAAGAAATAAGCGGTCCTGCAATTGCCATAGAAAACGTATTAGCACCAAGAGTGGTCAGTCCACCATGAGCAAGAAGAATTGCCTGGAAAATCAGTACAATGATCCCTAGGATGCTGACTGCCATAGGTCCGAATAAGATTGCACCAAGTCCGGTACCAGTCATATGTGAGCAACTTCCCGTTACTGACGGAATCTTTAAAGATGAAAGCACGAAAATGAATGCGCCTGCCATAGCAAGAATAGTGATGAATCTATGGTTCTCGGCCAATGTTTTCTTAATTGAGAGGTAACCTGCTACTAAGAATGGAACACAGATAACACCCCATATAATACAGAATTTCGGTGGAAGATATCCTTCCATGATGTGCATTGCATTTGCTACAGTCGTTACCCCGAAAATTATTGAAAAAATTATGGCAATAAAGATAATTTTCTTTTCTTTTGGATTCATTCTATTTTTCCTCCTCTTTTTGTTTTTAATTTATATTATCTAATCTAAAACGCCTAAAAAAACACCTATTTTTCAAGCATTTCCTTGAATTCTTGCGTACTTTTTGGATAGGCTTTAGTATCTTCCAGTAGATGTTTTTCTACAAGCAATTCATAGACCTCAAGAATGGTTGGCTGTTTTAGATTTGCCTGTTTTAAAATTTCCGCGTTTCGGAAAATTTCGAGCGGTGTTCCATCTGCGATAATTTTCCCCTGCCAGAATACAAGGACTCGCTTTGCCCATCTGTATGCGAAATCTACATCATGTGTGGAAATCAGCATTGTCTTACCCTCTAAGTTAAGCTTGTCCAAAACTTCTTCTAACATCAATACGTTTAAAGGGTCCAGTGATGCAGTTGGTTCATCAAATATAATGATTTCAGATTTCATAGCAATGATACCCGCAATAGTGACGCGCTTCTTTTCACCACCGCTCAAATAGTGTGGCGGACGATCCTTTAAATCTGAGATGTTCATGTATGCCAATGCTTCCTCAACCCGCTTAAGTACTTCCTCCTTTGGAATCTTTAAATTCATGGGCCCAAATCCAACTTCTGCCCTAACTGTGGATGCGATTATTTGATTGTCCGCATCTTGAAATACGATTCCGATATTTTTTCGAAGTCCTTTTAATGTCTTTTTATTGACGACAGTGCCCCGGTAACTGATTTTTCCATGTTCCGGTGTAAATACACCATTTATGTTCAAAAAAAATGTGGATTTTCCGGATCCATTGGAACCAATGACCGCGATTTTCTCGCCTTCATAGATATCTACGCTTACGCCGTTCAATGCGTACTCTCCATTTCCGTAGATGTAGTATAGATCTTCGACCTTTAGTATTGGTTTTCCCATAATATCCCCTTTCTAACTTGTAAAGCCCCAGAGCAGAATTAAAAAAATTATGAACGCTACTGCAGAGGCAACCTGTATTGTCTCTATCTTTTTATCCTCCTCCAAAAACATAAGATCTCCATCATAGCATCTCGCCTCCATGGCATCATAATAAGTGTTTGCCTTTTTTAACGAAATAACCAGCATATTGCTTGCAATGCTTCCAAATGTATAGCAGGAAGTTTTAAAATCACAGTAGCCCTGACGAGATTCTGCGGAATTTTTCATTTTAGTATAGACCTCCATTAAAATGAAAATATAACGGTAAATGAGATTCATCAGTTCTACAATAAGCTTTGGCACATGTGCCTTTCTAAGCACATATATAATTTCGGAGGATGGAGTCGACAGTGTCATCATCTGTAGTGAACTAATAGCCGCAAAAACCTTAAGAATCAAAAATACTACTTCCTTAATCTTTGCCTTAGACGTAAATACATAGCAGATACCAATATCCAGGTTATACTGGCCCATCGGATGATTTGAAAAATCAATAGCAATTGTAAAAGTTCCAAGGAGGATAAATATAATTGGAATCGTCAGTATTGACAAGTATTTATGTACTGGAAGTTCTCCTTTTATAATGGTCAAATAGGCCATTGCAATAATGACCACAACTGATACATATGGATTGTCCAATACAATACAAAGAATCAGTATCGCAGCAGAAAGAGATACTTTAAAAGTAGCATTCCAACGTCTTATTTTGGAAGTATAAGCATAAAAATCAATTGAAAACCCTTCAACTTGTTTATGTCCAATTCTACGGTGATGTGTACCATCCCCATTTGTGTGCCGATCCTCATGTTCCCATTTGAAGAAAAAGACAACTATTAGAAAAATGGCACATAAAATAATAATTTTTCCCATTTCACCTCTCCTTTGAATTTTCACCCCATGGCAGCATTTTTGACAGTACATAGTATAGTTCTGTCTACAAAACAAAAAGCCTTCTAACTAAGGCGTTAGAAGGAAACGATTGAAAAATATGTTTTATCATATAAAATCAACAAACAGATTTTCATTATAAAGACCTCCCTATCACTCGTAGAGTTTGCGGTGAAAAATATAGGCAGGTATTCTGACTCAAGAATCATTATTTAAGTACGCCTTCCCCGCTTCCGAGTGACATAATGTACTTAAATTCATCTATTACAGCTACGAGATAGTTCAGGATTTTAACCTGATTCCCTTTTAATTAATTAATTTTAATTAAACCTTTATTTTTTTATATAATTTTTATATTTTTTTCATACATGTACTTATTACATAATAACATTTATATACAATAAGTCAATTCCTATATTTGTAGAATTAAAATATTTTTCAAGGTATTATACAATAATTCATTATGTTATATAACATTAGCCCTATGATAGAAACTTTTCAGTAATCTTAACCACCTATAATACGAAATTATCATTCATTAACATCGTATTATCCTTTGTTTTTGATCCCTCTTCAATTTTACTAGAAATAACAACAATGCACACCACACCCTAAAATGCACACCCCTAAATTAAAATCCATAGGGGTGTGCTTTTAGTCCATTATAATCTATAATTTAATGCCTTCAAGTATAACCTTTACTTAGCGCCAATTCCTTTTGCTTTTAATTTTTCAAGCATATCAGTAGTCATTTTTGCTAAATCATATTCAGCAGCAAATCCCCACTCATTTTTAGCACAACTTGAATCCATTGAATTGGGCCATGAATCAGCTATTCCTTGTCTTATTGGATCTACATTATAATCCATTATAAAACCAGGTATATGTTTTTTAATTTCAGAAGCTATTTCTTCTGGTTCAAAACTCATAGCTGCAATGTTAAATGCATTTCTATGTATTAATTTTGATGCATCAGCTTCCAATAAATTAATTATTGCATTTATTGCATCTGGCATATACATCATATCCATTTTTGTTCCTTCAGCAATAAACGATGTATATTTACCTGACTTTAGTGCTTCATAATATATATCAACAGCATAGTCAGTTGTTCCTCCTCCTGGAAGAACTTCATAAGAAATTAGTCCTGGGAAACGAACTCCTCTTGTATCCACTCCAAATTTCTTATGGTAATAATCACATAATAATTCTCCAGAAACTTTATTTACACCATACATAGTTGTTGGTCTTTGAATTGTATCTTGAGGAGTATTATCTTTAGGAGTAGTTGGACCAAACGCACCTATAGAACTTGGGGTAAAAAACTTGCATTTCATTTCTCTAGCAACTTCTAATGCATTTACAAGTCCACCCATGTTTATATTCCAAGCGAGCAGTGGTTTTGCTTCAGCTGTTGCTGATAATAGAGCCGCTAAATGTACTAATGTATCTATTTCATATTTTTTTGCAAGGTGAAGCATAGCTTTATAATCAGTTACATCTAATAATTCAAAAGGTCCTGAAGTAACTACTACACTATCCTCTAGCCTTCTTAAATCTGTAGCTATTACATTCTCACTACCATAAACTTCTCTCATTTTCATTACGAGTTCTGAACCTATTTGTCCTAAGGCTCCTGTTACTAATATCTTTTTCATTATATTCCCTCCAAATTTAGCCAAATAGCTTATACTTTTGTAAACTTCTAAGATTTATATGTATAGCACCTAGTAATTAGGTGCTATACCAAAATATATTTTTTATTTTATTATCTGCATTTCTTTACCAATTTTTTCATAAATCGCTAGTGCATTATCTAACATTTCTTTTGTATGCGCTGCCGTAGGCATATTTCTTACTCTTCCAGCACCTTTTGTAACAGTTGGGAATACTATTGATTTTGCATAAACCCCTTGTTCAAAAAGTTTTTTACTAAATTCTTGAGTTTTAAGTTCATCTCCTATTATGCATGGAGTAATTGGAGTTTCACTGTTCCCAATATTAAATCCAAGCTCTTTTAATCCCTTCTTTAGATAATTTGCATTCACCCAAAGTTTATCATGTAGCTCAGTACTTTCTGTAAGAATGTTAATAGCTTCAATAGCAGCTCCTGCTGCCCCTGGAGTTAATGATGTCGAGAATAAGAATGGTCTAGCCCTAACCATGAGCCAATCAATTAAGTCTCTTGTTCCAGCTACATATCCGCCTACAACTCCAATAGCTTTTGATAATGTACCAATTTGGAAATCTATTTTATCGGACAGTCCAAAGTGATGTACAGTACCAGTACCTTTTCCCATTACTCCTGAACCGTGAGCATCATCTACATATGTTATTAAGTCGAACTCTTGTGCAATCTTAACAATTTCTGGTAACTTAGCAACGTCGCCATCCATTGAGAATACACCATCAGTAATAACCATGATTTTTTCATATAAACCTGATTCTACCGCTTCTTTTGCTTTATTTCTTAAATCTACCATATCAGAATGTTCTACTCTTATTATTTTCGCACCGGATAATCTGCACCCATCAATTATTGATGCATGATTTAGGGAATCTGAAAGAATAGCATCTTTTTTATTCATTACCGCTGAAATTGCTCCCATATTACAATTGAATCCTGACTGGAAAGCAATAGCTGCTTCTGTATGTTTAAATTCAGCAAGTTTCTGTTCCAATTTAGTATGAATATCTAAAGTACCATTTATTGTTCTAACGGCACCTGCGCCGGCACCATATTTCTTAGTTGCTTCAATAGTAGCTTCAATCATTCTAGGATTCGTAGCAAGACCTAAGTAGTTATTTGAAGATAAATTGATTAATTCTTTATCCCCGATTGTAATAACAGGTCCATTTGAACTTTTTAGTACATTTATTACATTATACAAACCTTTACTTTTTAAATCCTGTAAATTTTCTGCAAGAAAATCGTGTAAAGCTTTACTTCCCATAATAAAAACCTCCATTTAATTTATGTATTTTAGACGCTTGAGGAATTCAACAAGCGATGATTAGACTAACTTTTTACTACAAGGTTCATTTTTAGTTAGAACCACTAGCAATTTATTACAATTTTTTTTAATCCTGAATCCTATCAAAATTATTAAGAATTATAGAAATGCAATATTATATTACATCAAGTGTATGATATATTGCACGTTTGTTTATTTTATTATATCATATGTGTAATATATTATACACCGTAATATTAAATATATTTAATTATTTACACTTAATTTATAATTATAATCCCTTAAACCTGTTTAAAATATTGAGAATTTCATAGAAATATGATAAAATAAAATATGCATGTGTGGAATATATTATATAATCAAAAGGAGCAAACTTTGGATAACATTAATTTAATTATAGGGAATAATCTTAATACATATCGTAAAAAAAGAGGCTATAGTCTGGATAAAGTTTCTGAAATGACTGGCGTTAGCAAAGGTATGCTTGGCCAAATTGAAAGGGGAGACACCAACCCATCCATCTCTACTCTGTGGAAGATCGCAAATGGTCTTCATATTTCTTCTACTTTCTTACTCGAAGCAGAACCTAATGACTTAGTCATAGTTAAAAAGAACGACATCACACCTATTACTGAAGGTAATGATAAGTTTAGCGTTTTTCCTACTTTCGCCTTCGATTCCAACAAAAAATTCGAAGTGCTGGTAGTAGATCTTGACGTTGGATGTATACATCGTTCTGAACCTCATGAAAATAGTACTGAAGAATATCTATACGTGAGCAAAGGCGAATTTCAATTAACCATTCAAGGTAATAGTTATAATCTAAGCGAAGGGGATTCAATAAAATTCCTTGCCGATAAAGCTCATGAGTATAGGAACAACTCTAACGAGTTATCCCGTCTGCATATTGTTATTTATTATAATAACGCTCTATGATTATAATATTTTTAATATAAAATATGTGGCTGCTACGAAACTAACTTAACAAGTTTCTTTCGTAGCAGCCTTTTTACATTAAAAATATAATTATTAATTACTTCCCGCTAAGTATCCTGTAGAAAATGCCATTTGAAGATTATATCCACCAGTCTCAGCATCAATATCTATAACTTCTCCTGCAAAATAAAGATTTTTTATAATCTTTGATTCCATAGTCGAAGCATTTATTTCTTTGACTTTAACACCGCCTGAAGTTACTTGAGCTGCTTTAATTGATAAAGTTTCTCTAACTGTTAGCTTCATTTCCTTCATATAAGCAATTATCTTATTCTCATCGGCCTTCTTTAAATCACTAATCTTAACCTCGGTTAATCCGAGCATGTCAAAGATTTCCTTTAAGAAGTTTTGTGGAAGAATACCTTTTAAATTATTAAGTACAGTCTTATTTACATTGCTCCTCATAATCTCTGATATTTCATCTTTAGATTTATCTCTTAAAAAATCTAAAGTAGCCTCAACTTCTCCCTCTACTAAAGCTTTGCTTATATATGATGAAAGCTTTAATACCGCTGGTCCTGATATTCCAAAATGAGTAAATATCATATCACCAAACTTCTCTATTCTATTCTTTTTAATCTTAGCTGAAATTACAACATCCTTCATTGCAACTCCTTGTAAACTCTTAACAAAATCTTCCTTTATAACTAGTGGAATCAAGGCTGCATATAAAGGTGTTATAGTGTGTCCATTTTTCCTTAATACTTCAAACATAGCACCATCTGAACCAGAATCCGGGTAACTCTTTCCTCCTGTTGTAACAATTACTTTTTCTCCTAAAATCCGCTTACCATCATCCGTTACTACCCCTTTAATTTCTCCATCCTCAACTATTAACTCTTGAACTTTACTGTTGTACATAATCTTAACGTTATTTCTTGCTAAATCAACCTTTAATAAATCTATAACTTCATCAGCCTTATTACTTTTGGTATATACCTTTTGGTCAAGTTCTTCCTTATATTCTAATCCATTCCCTTTAAAGTATTCTAAAAGTTGCTGGTTTGAAAATGTATAAAGAGCACTGTATAGGAATTTCTTATTACTCACTATCTTGTCAAAAAATTCCTCTATATCTCTATTATTTGTAATGTTGCATCTGCCTCCACCTGTAAGTTTTAGCTTGGCACCAATTTCTTTATTTCTTTCTATTAATATAACTTCACTATTTTTTGCTGCACTAATGGCTGCCATAATACCCGCAGGTCCTCCGCCAACAACAATAACTTTTAACATACATACACCTCACTAAGTTTCATCATCTTGTTTTCATTTAAATTGTATTTACCCATATTTAAGCCTGTGTAAGTTCCAATTATATATGAAAAATATAAAAGTGTATATGGTTAAATCATTTAAGAGCAGACTAAAGCTCTTCATCCATCTAAATCAAGGCACAAAAATACCCTCAACTAATTAATTAGTTGAGGGTTTAAGTTTTTTATTACCTGATTCAATTTAAAGTCTTTATATCTTCTCTTCAAAAATCTCATGTGATTTCTTTAAAAGTTCATCAGTACAATCTGTGATATGCTTATAAACATTTTCGTTCATCTCTTTGTAAAGCTTCACATTTTCATCAATTGGCATAAAAGTGTCTCTACGTTTCACCATATGCTCAATCGCTTCTTCCTTGTCCTTATAAACGCCAAGTGCCAAGGCTGTACATATTGCAGCACCCATGCTGGCAGACCCATTTACCACATTTCTGTGAGCCGGTACGCCAAAGACATCAGCAAAAATTTGCATAAAGAGTTCTCCATTTGATCCACCACCACTAACAACAATATTAGATAGCTCTATACATCGTTCATCACACATCGCCTCAGCATAATTCTTCATTGTAAATGCGATACCTTCAAGCATGGAACGGAACATATGTTGGCCCTTATGCGTACCATTAAACCCAATTATCATGCCACGCTGATGCAACTTATCAGGGCACGCTAGCCAATGAAGTACTGTATAAAGACCACCACATCCGACTGGCACCTCAGCTCCTAGAACATTAAGATACCCTTCTGGCGACATACCTCTCTTTTCAGCTTCATTAACAATATCACTACCTAGAAGATCCTTTATCCATGTAACAGTTGCCATACCTCGGCGTATACCGCTACTTTCATAAAGCCAATCTCCTTTGGTAGCTCCTGGATTACTCCAGTAGTTCACGGTGCTAGGATTATTTTCTTCTCCAACCATCATTGAAGTAATATAAGTACCTAAAGACACTAGCACTGTTCCATCATTTACAAGACCTGCACCGAGGCCTTCAACTGCTTTGTCATTTGCCGTTGACACCACCTGTAACCCTACTGGTATACCTGTTGCTATGCTCGCTTTTTCTGTTATTTTCCCCATAACGCTCGAAGGATCAACAAGATCAAAGAGCATTTCTCTTGGCGTAGTAAATTTATCAAACTTTTCTTGATCTTCAAACCATTCCAAAGTCATTGGATCTATTGGCCAAGGCCCTACATAGTTAGACCTTGTATCCTTTGTCTCACCCGTTAGTCTATAAGTAAGATAACCTGTTGTAGTCGTAACATACTTCACATTATCATCATCATGTTCATAAGGTCTTGATAATCTAAGATCCATCCAGCTTTGTACAGGTGATGCCAAATCACCATTTTCTTTAACCAAAACACGACAACATCTAATCGAACCAAGTCCAACTCCTATAATGTCTTTTTTGTTACCATGGAATTTTTTGAAAATTTCATCACAGGCCAGCTTCAAGCTATCCCACAAGTCATCACCAGGATGTTCCGCTGTACCGTTTTCACCTAGTTCAATTTCTCTAAGCTTTATGGTATGAGCGCAAACCTCTGTTCCTAATGTGTCAAAAATGGCTACTTTTGTACTTTGTGTTCCACCATCGATTGCTATAATATATTTATCTATCATATGCTTCCTCCTATGCTAGGTTATTATTTACTTTATACTACTATCTCAATAAATAACCACCATCTACTGCTAAAACAGAACCATTTACAAATTGAGAAGCTTTACTTGCTAAGAATACTGTTGATCCCATTAAATCGTGAACATCTCCCCATCTTCCCTCTGGTGTATGGTCCATAATCCTTTTATTTCTTTCTGGATCATTCATTGAAAATTCTGCAGCTTTAGTTTTAAAATAACCCGGTGCAATACCATTAACTTGAATATTATATTGTGCCAATTCATCAGCATATGTTCTTGTTAAACCAGCGATACCGGCCTTTGA
This sequence comes from Clostridium sp., assembly GCA_047624165.1. GTDB lineage: Bacteria > Bacillota > Clostridia > Clostridiales > Clostridiaceae > Clostridium_AD. The sequence continues at coordinate 16,997 of JBLHPD010000044.1, forward strand.
TGCAGTATAAGCTGGTGACCATTGTCCGCCGAGGAAAGAGAACATTGAACAAATGTTAATAATTTTACCGCTCTTTTGTGGAATCATATATTGTATAGCTTCATGAGTCATTTCAAATGCTGCTGTAAGATTAATAGCCATCATTGGATCCCATTCTTTTCTACCAAACTCTAGTACTGGTTTAATTATACAGATACCTGCACAGTTTATTAAAATATCCACTGAGCCTAATGTTTCAACACATTTATCAATTATTGCCTTAGGAACACCTGGTTTTGTTATGTCCCCTTCCATATACACCGCTTTTACGCCTTCTGCTTCGATTAATTTATTAAATTCTGCGTCATCTGGCATAACACTTGGCATAAATACATTTGCTCCTGCTTTTGCCAGTGATAGAGAAAATGCTTGGCCCAGGCCAGTGTTGCCACCAGTTACAATTGCATTCTTACCTTGTAAAGAAAAATAATTCATTTGAAAATCTGTAATATTCATTTTTATTCCCCCTAAATTCTATTTTTATTTATTTTTTCTACTAACTTATCAATAAACTCTATGGCATCTCCTTCAACAACAATATCTGCCAAACTACAGATAGGAGCATCCTTATTTATATTTACTGAAATTATATTTTCAACATTTTTTAATCCTTCAATATGTTGAAGTGATCCATAAATGCCTAATGCAATGTATAATTTCGGACTCACAGTTTTTCCAGATTGCCCTACTTGAATACTTCGAGAGGCAATACCACTATCAACAATGCTTCTACTAGCAGATACCATTCCATTAAGTTCATTAGCTAATAAATATAGATGCTCAAAATTTCCTATTACACCACCGCCACCAGAAACCAAAACTTCACTTTCTCTTATATCTTTTACATTTTCTTTTTCTATTGTTTCAATTAATCTAATCTTACTTGGCTGCACGGTAGTTGGTTTAAAGTGAATTCTTTCAGTTTTCTTCAAAGAATCTGTGGTATAGACAAATACATTTGGTCTTACACTCATCATGATGGTTTTACAATTGCTGTTAACAATTCCGGCAAAAATTTTGCCACTAAATGCTGGTCTTACCATCTCCACGGTACCGTTATTATGCTCAATGGCTGTAACATCTGCAACCAAACCAACTTTAAGCCTCATTGATACTCTTGGTGCAAGCATTCTACCTAAGTAGGTTGCTGGAATTAGTATGCTATCAAAATCATAAATATGATGTAATTCTTCTATGCAATTTGTTATATTTTGAACATCATAATTTTTTATCTCTTGATTTTGAATGGTAATTAGGTAATCAAATTTTCCATCAATTACTCTATCATTATTATTAAAACAAATAGCATAAGTTTCATATTCACTTTCTTTATAAATCTGATTTACTACTTCTAATAAATCTATGGAGTTCTGAAAATCTTCTTCATCAAAGTAGATTAAACTTTTTTTCATAATCAAACAAATCCTTTATCTTTTAAAAATTTATATACCACTTCAATTCCTTCATCATCATTACGAATAAGCACTTTTTCTTTCTTACGAAGCTTCCTCGCAAAGGTTCTATTTACTTTTGTTAATGACCCGGAAGTACCAACTTCATCTTGAACAAACTCTAATTCTTCATTTGTAATTACTGATATCCTATCTCGTACATTGAGCTCTAAATCCTTGTATTTTACAAAAGGTAATTTATATTTGCTCTCTTTTCCTATACTTAGAACACTTGGAAGTGCCATCTCATATTTTGAGAAGTTTTTTTCACAATCAACCATAACTATCACACTATCATTTTCTAAACTCTCCTCATAAACCTTCACAATATTAGATATCTGGCTAATTTGTAATAATTCAGCAAGTTGCGCCGGGATATGGGCAGTATCCCCATCCAAGGAATGACTTCCAGTAAGGATGAAATTATATTCCTCTTCCCTTAAATACTTGGCTATAATTTTACTAGTTACATAAGTATCACTTCCCACATAAAGTTTATCAGATATAAGTGTTGCTTTATCAACATTGATCCTCAGCAAATCCTCTATAAGAGGAATAGTGCTTTGTGGAGCCATACTAACTATTTCAATAAAAGTCTCTAGATTTTTTTCTTTTATTCTTAGAGCAAGAGCTAAGGCACAGGCATCCTCTGGATTAAGGATTAACTTCACATTTTCTCTAACCATTACATTTTTTTCGTAATCATACGTAAAGTTATCTACATCTGGGATGAACTTAACTAGACAAATTATTTTCAACTTTAGCCTTCTCCTTTTTATTAAGAGCAGTAAACACAGTTACTAATACTAAACCAATAACGCCCATTGCTGCACTTGCTATGAAATATGCATTATATCCACCTTTGTCTCCAAAGGTCTTAAATAGAGCGCTATTAAATATTGGTAATATAATATCTGGCAAGTATCCAACTAAAGATATTAATCCTATTGCTGCTCCCATTATCTTGTCGTCAATCTTTGCGTCACCAAGTAATGACCAATAAGTACCACGAATGGCATATAAGAATATTGCTCCGAGTACGATTAACATATAGAACATGTTCTTACTTAAACTAGTTGGTAAAAGTGCTATCAGTAGAAGACAAACTACTGCTCCTAAAAGTGCACAACCAAGAGTTTTTTCTTTTCCAAATTTGTCTGCTAAAAACCCTCCAATTATTCCACCTACCGGTCTCATCCAAAGAACAATTAACATAATAGTTGCTACGCTTACTGCATCAACTCCAACGTTAGTTTGTAGGAATCCTCCAAGATAATAAACTGTCCAATATACTGCATAGGACATGAATATAATTCCACCCATTATAAACACATATTTATTCTTGAATACCCCTGCAAAATCTGATATCTTAACCTTTTGTTTAGGAGCTACACTCGCGCCCTCTTGGTATCCAGCCTTCTTATCATCTTCAACGAAGATTGTAACAAGTACACCAACCACAAATACCACTATTGAGTACATATATATAATTGAAACTATAGCCGACCTTTTATCTGCTAATTCTGTACTGCCTCCCATTACCTTAGTGAAAATATAAAGTGCAAGACTTGCAAGTAGTGCTTCAACTACACCACGTCCACCATCAAGTATTCCGAAAAACCTACCTTCTTCTTCTTTCTTGGCAAGTAATTTTACAATCTTCATATGAGCACTCCAGAAAGTAAATACTGAGAATATACCCCATATACCGAAGATAACAGCTACATTGTTGTAACTAGGAATTTGAGCAAACCAGAAGCCACCTGCTGCTGTTCCAATAAGTGAAATAGATAATAACCACTTAGCAGAAAACCTATCACTTAATAAACCACTTGGAAAATAACCAACTACCCATACAATCCCTAGTACTGAATAAATAGAATTCAATTGAGGTAATGTCATGTTGAAAACCTGTAAAAGAGTTTCCTGATAATTAGTCTTTAAATAAATAATTGGAAATATTGCTCCTGCTGCTAAAACAATTAGAATAAATTGAAAATACCTTTTGAAACTTTTATTATTCATACATTTGCCCCCTTCAATAACTAATTTATATTTTAAAATGTTTTTTAGGACACTTTAAGTAATGTAACCCTTTTCTTGTTGTATTAATGTATACCATAGGCTTAAGAATTTATTCTTAAGCCTATGGTAATAGTTTCTTCTTTAAATTAAATTATTTTTGATATTTAATGCCTTCTTCTTGTGGGTAAATAGTTCCAAAGTTCATAATGCCATTTGGATCAAAAGCTTCCTTTAATTTTTCTAACATATAATATGCACTGCCATGTTCTGCTTTTGTCCATTCGTTACGAAACTTGCCAATTCCGTGGTGGTGACACATAGACCCTCCAAGTTTTAATGTTTCCTCTACAATAATTGTTTGTATTGGATGGTGATATATTCTCATTTCATCTTCTGGTGCACAATTGATATTATAATTATAAACAAAGTACATATTAGCTCCGTTTATGTAACTATGAGATGAATGTCCACCTAGCATTGTAAGGTCATTTGCACGCTTAAATTCATTTTTAATCCTGCTTAAAACGCTATCATATATTTTAGGAATCATTTCCCAGTTAGCTGAAATTTCAGTAGTATATCCGTCATGTTTATCATTATCAATCATTCCTTGGAACTCATCATCAATATCTTGCTGTGACCAGTTTAAATGATTAAACCAATCTTCTATAAGTTTGCTATCAACTTGTTCAATAATGCTATCATTGAATTTTTCTGTAGCATCTTCGATCCCTGTGCATATAGCATTTACCATTCCTTTATTTCCTTCAGCCATAAATATTAATACACATTTACCTTTATAAAAGTGGTAGAAATGTTGTCTTGCATCTTCCTCGGAATATGTTCGAGCAACAGATGGACGATACCCATTAACCATAACTTCTCTTAATACCTTAATTCCAGATTCAACATCTTTTACAAGGTATCCATAGAACTTATTGTTCTCAGGGAAAAATTTAAATATTTTAACTGTAACTTCTGTAATATAGCATAATGTTCCTTCATTACCGATAACAATGTGCCTTATATCTGGGCCTCCAGCACGACGTGAAACATTCTTAATTCTTGAAATATGTCCATCTGGGAAAACACATTCTAGTCCTACTACCATATCTTCAATTCCACCATATAAAGTTGAAAATTGTCCAATACTTCTTGTTGCTACCAGCCCACCATATTGTGCAACTGGTTTAGATTGTGGAGAATGTCCTGTTGTAAATCCTAACTTTCTAAGTTCGTCTTCAATTAATTGTAGAGGAACTCCTGCTTGTACCGTTGCTTGCATGTTATATTCATCAATTTTAATAATCTTATCAAGGTACTTACCATCTATTACAAGTGTTAGTTCCTTCCAGTTTTCTAGACCACCTTCTGTTGCAGTCTTACCACTTCTTGGAATTACATTAACATTGTTTTCATTGCAATACATTAAAAGGGATTTGACCTCATCCACAGACTTTGGGAACACAATTGCTGTAGGTAATGGAACATCTAGTACTTTTTTAGCTTTTGCATATTTTTTATATCGATCAGCAGCTGCATCATACAAATCATCATAATTTGTGTTAATTTGTTCATCTAATAAAATACTCTTTAAATCCTCTAATACTTTCTCTTTATTCAAATTCATCGTCCTCCTTAATATCTAATTCATTCGGTCTACAATAATAGAATACTATAATCAGAATTGTATGTCAATGTTTTTTAGGAAAATTATTCACTATTTCTTTTTTTATTCTTATTTAGTGGAAAACTTTCCACATTTTATTGAATGTTCTTAGTTAATGACTTTACTAACACTTTCACTAGTGTTACAATCAAAATACAAGTAATTATTAAATTACTTAATAAAATAAGGAGTAATTTAGATTATCTGATAGGGATTATCTAATAGTGATTATGATAAATATTGATTTTAACAAATTGAATCCTTTAGAAAAAAAGATTAATGAAAATCTTATTACTTTCTCAAAAACTGCTACTACTATTAAAATAACAGAAGCAGCGCAGGCCTGTGATTGTTCTGTGTCTAAGATTTCAAAATTTGTAAAAAAGCTTGGATTCAGCAATTATAAACAATATATTGATTTTTTATATGGTAAGGGTCTTCCTGAAAACAACTCTTCAATAGAGCTTGCGCGAATTAAAAATTTTATAAATGATTTTGATGTATCATTAGTTGATGAATTTATTGAACTTATGAATTCTTATAAAAAGATTATTCTTTTTGGTTATGGCCCTTCGTTTATTTGTACCCAATATTTTGAATACAAATTAAGAATCAACACGAACAAGATTGTCATTGCTGTACCTGATGAAATTTCTGTAGAAAGTTTACTAGATGACAAAAGTCTACTTGTTATTTTTTCTACAACAGGTAAATTTAAGTCTTTTGAACGAATTAACACCATTGCAAAAGAGAAAAATTGTCAAGTATTATTGATTGTTGAAGAATACAATGCTTCCTTACTAACTAATTATAATAAGATCTTTTGGATGTCAAAATTCCTTCAACCAAATGATTTTAAGCCCTATGAAAAATCAAGAATCGTTTTTTTTATTTTCATAGAGGAAGTTATTAGACATATTATTTTTAATAATCGCCAGGAGCATGCTAAGCAAATGCAAATAAATACTGATCAAGAAGATATATAGTATTTACATCACATATTCTTTTTTTAGCTTAAAATATCTCGAGGAAGTGTATTGAAACCCTTGGTCGCTATTGAATTGCAATCCAATAGTGACCTTCTTTTTAATCATTTTTATCAAAACAACAAAAAACCCTAAATTTAAGGGTTTTCCATTATATCAAAATTGCTTTTACTATTTGCATCAATAATTTCCCATACACCGGAATCCAATAGTGCCTTCTGTGCATCTTCAAGCGACATCTGATATGGTTTACTATTATCTGATAATCCGTACCATCATTTGATTTCCTTTTCAATAACATCAATTAATTTCTTACAAGGAATGACCTTTATATTCTTAAATTTAACTCCTGTTTTTAAACAATTCATCGGTATATATGCCTTTTTAAAACCCATTCTATCCACTTCTTTTAATCTTTGCTCGAGTGATGGTACTTTTTTTAATTCACCAGTAAGACCAAGCTCTCCTATAAAGACTGTATCAGTAGATATTCCATGGTTTAATGCGGAGGATGCAATACTCATTACTACAGCAAGATTTACTGATGTTTCAGTTAATTTAAGACCACCTGTTGCTTTTATAATAACATTTTTATCATAAAGTCCTACCCCTCCTCTTTCCTCAAGAATTGAAATAAGAGTACCTAATTGTTCTTTCCTTGCAAAACACTCGCTTAGTCTACTTGGATAAGGAGTAAAAGATTTAGATACAAGACTTTCTATCTCTATAACAATTGGTCTTGTACCATCCTTTATAACAGCTAAAGCACTCCCTGGAACTAACTCTTCCCTTTTGGTCATAAAAAACTCAGATGGGTCAGTTATTTCTTCCATTCCTATTTCTGTCATGCGAAATAGTCCACTCTCAGAAGTATCGCCATATCTATTTTTTTTACTAATTAAATGTTTAAGTTCTTCTCCATCTTCTCCCTCTATGTACAAAACGGTGTCCACTAAATGCTCTAATATCCGAGGCCCCGCCATCTCATCAGCCTTTGTCATTTGCCCAACGAGGAATACAGCTCTTGGTCTATCTGGATTTTTTGCTTTATCCTTTAAAGCTGTAGCACATTCAATTACTTGAGTAGGCGATCCCGCTCTCGAACTTGAATATTCTTCTAAAGTAAATGTTTGGATGCTGTCAAGTATTATTAAGTCTGCATCAACTGCTTCTATATGTTGTAATATTTCATCTAACTTAGTATCAGAAACTACCCAGAAATTATCAGCTATTTCTTTTACTGTACGGTCAGCTCTATTTTTAATTTGACTATTGCTTTCCTCTCCAGATGCATATAAAATTTTATATCCTTTTAAAGACAGAGAATTTGCGAGTTGCAGTAAAAGAGTAGACTTTCCCATTCCAGGTGGTGCCGAAATTATGCTTATACTATCTCTAACTATTCCGCCACCCATAACCCTATCAAATTCTGAAACTCCTGTAACTATCCTGTCGCTGTTAGATTGTACAATCGCTCTCAGTTTTGTTGGATTAGTTGTTATTAGCACTCTACTCGAGTTAGATTTAGCTGAGCTTGCCTTAACTATTTTTTCTTCATATGTATTCCAGGCACCACAATCATTACATTTCCCCATCCATTTTGGAGATTGCGACCCACAGTCTTTACAAACATAAACATTTTTATCTTTAGCCAATTAGATACATCTCCTTTTTATCGTCATCATATATGAAATCATTTATTTTATTGTAATATATTAATTAGGAAGTATTATTTATTTCATTAATTTAGATCAATATTACTAAGTATCTCCATAGTTTTGAGATTTATCTAAAGTAACAAAATAACTTTATTAGTATAATTATAGCAATAAATCATTATTTTTTCTATTGAATTAGTTGGGCCTTTCATTTGTTATATAATATAGTTACAAATTAACGCGATATTTTGCGATCTTAATCGTATATATAATGATACTAGTTAAAGATATGGATGGAGGTGACGGTTTGGAGGATGACATATTTATTAAAATCTATAACAAGTATTTTCCATATGTTTATAGATACCTTTATGGACTTACATATAATCATATGGTGGCAGAGGATTTGACGCAAGAATCATTTGTTAAAGCTTTATGTGTTCTTCAATTTCCAAGTGAAAGTATTAAATCCTGGTTATTAACCGTTGCTCATAACCTTTATTTTGATTATGTTAAAAAAAATAGAAGATTGGATTTTCGAAAAGATAGTTTCCTTAACCAAATTAAAGCACAGGATTTTACAGGCGAACTAATTCTTAAGGAAAGTACCAAGTCAGCTTTTACATTAATTAGACAACTTCCGGAAAACCAGCGTCAAGCAGTCTTGTTATGCTTAGTAAATGAACTTCCATATCAACAAGTTGGAGATATTTTAGGCATCAGTGTTTCAGCTGTGATGAATTTGATTTACAGGGCAAGAAAAACTCTTAGATCCTTAAGGAGGAATATTAATGAATAATAAGTTTCAGGAAAAACTGAATCTATATAAAGATGGAAAATTAAGCCAAAATGAAATTATACAAATCGAGTGCGATATAAATAAATTCACTGCCATGATGGATTATATAAGCGACGATGATAAGGCATTTTTAGAAGAACTTAAGCAGCCTCTACCACAAGGAAATACAAAGGAAAACAAACCTTCTAAACTTTTAAAACGCAGAGTTAATTTTAGAATCATTAAGATGACAGCAATTTCAGTTCTTTCTATTTCAATAATTATTATCTCTTTATTTTTTTAACTTCAAAAATTGTTACCTCATTATTTAATTTAAACAATAAAGAAGCATACGTAGAGAGAGAAAAAATTGTTCAGTTAGCACAGATGTTTCATCCACAATATGAGTCCGGTTCAAGTGGTGTAGACCAATCACATTTTGCACCACAACAAAATATTAGTGTGTCCCTTGATAATACTGTTGGAAATACGATAATAGATAAAACTGAGATAAACGTCAAATATAGTTTTGGAAGGCCAGTCATATCAGAAACACCAGTACTACTTCCATTATTAGAAATGGAGAACTTTTCTTTATTGGGAACGGAGGACTTACCATCGATAGATGCCGATAAATCTAACACCACATTTGACTTTAAACCGTTAGAAAAGGCTCCCGAGGGCAATGTCATCAAGCTAAGATTACACAAAATGTAAAATAAAATATCCCTATAAATAAAAAAAACACTTGACATTTACAAAACACCCTAATAATCGATTTGAATACCTTATCACAAGGTATATCTTATA
>JBLHPD010000045.1:0-25873 GCA_047624165.1 Clostridium sp.
ATCACTTATTATCTTCGATGTTACTTATTATCTTCCATGTTATTTATTATCTTCGATGATGCCATCACCTGAGCTGGTGCTATCACCTGCAGTGCTGAATATTAATCTATAAGCTATATTACTATCAAAATCACATCTATAAATTCTTAAATCATCTATCTCTATACCTATTTGTTGCCATTCATCCATCCAACTTATTTCCCCGAGTATTGATTCATTATTAGTAATAAGCAGACTTTCACCTAATTCATCTTCAAAAATATAAATATAAACAAAATTATCATTAGTCGCTTCTACTTCCGTAAATATAGTGTTAACTAAATCACTTTTTTTATTGCACTCATTTTTAAAAATTTTATATTTAAAATTACTAACTTCAACATCTATCTCTACTTTAACTTCATTTGACCATAATTTCTTAATATTATTCTCAAGACATAGTGAAAATTCATTATCTTGTAGTTTATAAATTTCACTAATAATTTCATTTTCTTTTGATAATTTATCTATGTATCCCAAAGCACTCTCGGGCCTGCTCATTTGCAAATATCCATATATAACTTGCAGATCATTCATAAAATCGTGTCTTTGTTTTCTAAGTAAGTCTATATAATCTTCTAATTCATTTTTATCTATTTTACTCATACTATCCTCCAAAAGAGAATTTTAAAAAAGCACCCTTTAAGGGTGCCTTAAACTATTCAGCTAAAGAAAGTTCTACATCTATAGGATAAACGCTTGCTTTTTTCTTCATTTTTCCCATTCTCTCGAATTTAACAACTCCATCAACTTTAGCAAATAAAGTGTCATCTCCACCTATTCCAACATTGTTTCCTGGATGAATCTTTGTTCCTCTTTGTCTAACTAAAATGTTGCCTGCAAGAACGAATTGTCCGTCTGCACGTTTAGCCCCAAGTCTCTTAGATTCACTATCTCTACCGTTTCTTGAGCTACCTACTCCTTTTTTATGAGCAAATAACTGAAGGTTCATAACTAGCATTGTACTACACCTCCTCTGTTTCTACTTTTATATATTCACCATAAGTAACTTCTATACTTTTAAGTCCAAGTATCATTGTTTCAAGTAAAACTTGACATCTTTCGATATCTTGTAGAGTTTGACCTTCCAAATTTAAATTCAGAAATCCATCATCTGTATCATACTTTACCTTAATTTTCAAAACTTCCTCAATCCCAATAACTATGGTTTGAGAAATTGCTGAAATAGCACTGCAAATTAAATCTACATCTAGCTGTGCTTCTTTAGGTTTAGCATGACCTTTCATTTTAAAAGAAACTATTTTACCAGAGCTTCGAACAAATTCAACTTTAACCATAATTAAGCTTCAATCTTCTCGATTTGAATCTTTGTATATGATTGTCTATGTCCTTGTTTCTTTCTATAATCTAACTTTCTTTTAAACTTAAAAACTACAACCTTTTTAGCTTTTCCTTGCGCTAATACCTTAGCGACAACTTTAGCTCCTTCAACTACAGGTTTTCCAATTACTAAACCTTCTTCCTTGCCAACAGCAAGAATTTCGTTAAATTCAACGGTTGTTTCAACTTCAACATTCAATTTTTCAACGAATAAAACGTCTCCTTCTTGAACTCTATATTGTTTTCCACCAGTAACTAAAACTGCGTACATAAAATACACCTCCTTGATCCAGTCTCGCCATCTCAGGTACATACCTTTATGTAAAAAAATTTATAAGCAGGTATGTTTAACAACCTTGTGTGTGCGGTCTACAAAAGCCATTTTAACATATATCCATTTGTTTGTAAAGCATATTTAGCCATATATCTTGTATGTTTGCAAATTTCTTATTTGATTTGCAAAAATTAATGACTCGACTTTGAATTTTGATAAGTGAGGAATAAAATTTACGTAAACGCTATTGTCCAAAGCCCCTATTTGACGAACAAATTCTAAAATATCTTCCATAATATCATTTTTGTAAATTTCGTCAATTTCAATATATATATCTTTTATACCCTGTTCATTATGCATTTTAAAAATTTCATTTTTAATTAAAAATTGAACATAGGATAATTTAACTCTACTACTCTTTCCACCACAATGTGTGCAAGGTTCCTCAATGAACTCATATATAGACTTACCGCGCCTACGCCTTGCAATTTGAACCAAATTCAGCTCCGTAAATGGATAAATTACAGTCTTATTTTTATCATCATTAAAGCCATCTCTTAAAACGTCCAATATACTTTCTCTCACAAATGTATCCTCAATATCAATAAAATCTATTACAATGATTCCGCTTAGGTTTCGAAGTCTTATTTGCCTTGAAATTTCTTCAGCAGCCTCAATATTAGTACTCTGAGCAGTTTTTCGAAGTGAATGGCTTTTTGTATTCTTCCCGGAATTAACATCAATTACATACATTGCCTCTGTTTTATCAATTACAATATTCCCTCCACATTTTAATTGTATTTTATGATTCCGAAGACTGAGTATTTCTTTTTCTATTCCATAATAATCAAGTAGCATTCTACTTTCATTATGAAGTTCAACTTTCACATCGATATCAGACCGATTTCCTGTAATTTCTTTTGTTAACTTAAAATCATTTTCATTGTTCAATACTATTTTAGAAGTATTCTTATCTAAAATATCACGTAGAGTTCTGTTTAATGCTCCAACATCACTAAATAACAAAACAGGGTTTCTTGAATACTTCGCTAGATTTATAATAGTTTTATATATCTCATATAAATCGCGAACTTCATCATTTAGAATATTAATGTCCACATCAAAGGCGTTAGTCCTAATCATTACACCAATATCTTTAGGCTTTGTAAGTTGAGTCGCCACCATAGTTTCAAAAACCCTATTGTTTATTTTTTTAGAAAAACTTATATTTTTATTCATATTTACAATAACAGAATATGTACCCGGAATACCGAAAGCACTTGTAACTTTAGCACCCTTTTTATCTATTTCTTCCTTTAAAACCTCCACTATAAGCTCGTCACCTTTTTTTATCTTGGTATTGTTAAACTTTTCATCAAGATACATATAACAATCTTTGGTCTTCCCAATATCTATAAACGCACACTTAATTGCTGGAACAATATTTTTTACGACACCCTTATATATTTCTCCTGGAATAGGACCAATACTATCTTCTTCTATGAAACATTCTTTTAATTTGTTATTTTCAACAATTGCTATTCTTAAAAATTCTTCTTGTCTTTCAATATATATTTCTTTCACTTTAATCTACTCCTATTTTACTAAATTTTAAAAAACTCGCTAAGAGTGACTAGTTTATCATCTTTACTTGCATACATTTCTTCTCGCGCTATATCAACAAAAGCTTCTTGATGTATAGACTCTATATTTACCTTCATATATTCCACTAATAATTGTGCAGATAAATTAGCACGACTTCCACAGGCAATAAGTGTTGAAATGCAAATCATTGAGTTATCTACCTCATATTCAAATTTATGCACTAATGATTTTATATTAACCATTTTATCTCCACTTTTTTTACTCTTCTTAATAATATTCCATTCTTCATTTTTACAAAGATTATGCAAGGCTTCTTTTACTTCCTCTGCACCAGTACACTTTAGTTTAATTGTATATTTTGCAGCATCTATAATTGCCATTGCTTGTGACTTCTTTTTTCCCTCAACTGGAATAACTTTTACCACATCTAAAATTTTAATTCCGCGTGGCGTGTTTTCATTCATTTTATCCATAATATATTTTTCTTCAAGCTCGCCTCCTAAAATTACATCCATGTATTCACCATTAGAATAAGCTCCTACAGACAAAGGCTGTGCGATGGACACTGCCATGTGTGGATTAAATCCCTTTGAATATTCTATAGGAAGTTCTGATCTTTTTATGATTTTTTGCAGGGTTCGCATTAAATCTAAGTGAGCAACAAATTTAATCTCACTCTCTTTACTATACTTAATTAGATAACGCACCGTTGAAACACGTCCCTTCTTTAAAATTAACATTAACACCGCAGTCTGTGCAGCCTAATTTACAATTTTGAGTTAATTCTACTTTTTTAGCCTTCTCATTTTCGAGTATTAAGTACTCCTTATTCACTCCAATATCTATGAAATCCCAAGGAAGTATTTCGTCATAACTTCTCTCGCGATAAGCATAAAAATCGCCAGAAACTTCACATTCTTCCATTGCTTCTTTCCATATTTCAAAATTAAAATGCTCTGACCAACCATCGAATTTTGCACCCTTTTCAAAGGCCTTTATTATAACATCGCAAATTCTTCTGTCTCCTCTAGCAATCACTGCTTCTAGGTAAGAAACTACAGATTCATGATAATTGTAAATAACTGCCTTACTTGTTAAAGCATACTTAACTGCTTTTATTTTTTCAACTACCTCGTCCATTGTTGCTTGTGGTGCCCATTGGAATGGAGTAAATGGCTTTGGTACAAATATAGCGGAACTTGAAGTAATCCGGAGTCCCCTTTTACGTGTTTCTTTAGGAATTTTAAAGTACTCTGCTGCAACTTTATCCGAAATCTCTGCAATGCCTCGTACATCATCCATAGTTTCATAAGGAAGCCCCACCATAAAATAAAGCTTTATAGTTGACCAACCTGAAGCAAAAACGCTACTGGCAGCTTCTAATATTTCCTCCTCTGTAACTCCCTTATTTATAATATCGCGCATTCTTTGGGTTCCAGCTTCCGGTGCAAAAGTTATGCCGGTTTTTTTAATCTTTTGTATTTCCTTAATTAAATCTACCGAGAAAGAATTTATTCTAATTGAAGGCAGAGATACACTCACGTGGTCCTCCTTATATTTTTCAATTAGCGTCGTTATAAGGTTTCGTATATCTGAATAATCACATATACTTAGTGAACTTAAAGATATTTCTCTATACCCTGTACTCTTTAACAATTTATCCGCAGAATCAATTAGGGTATCTGTGCTCTTTTCCCTAACTGGCCTATATATCATGCCGGCTTGGCAAAATCTACATCCATTAGTACATCCCCTAAAGGTCTCGAGTATTACCCTATCATGTACTATCTCAGTATATGGAACTACCATTTTCTCTGGAAAAGAAACCTCATTAAAATTTGCTATAAATCTTTTTCTAACCTTACTCGGAACATCATCATATTTAGGTTTAAATTCGCGAATAGTGTTATCGTCATTATATGACACCTCATATAATGACGGTACATATATTCCTCTTATCTTAGATATTTCTCTTAAAAATTCTTTTTTGCGTCCTTTGCCTTTGTACTTTTTATAAACATCTAGTACATCATTCATTATTTCTTCGCCTTCACCAATCTCAAAGAAATCCACTATATCATGTAGTGGTTCAGGATTATAAGCGCAAGGGCCACCAGCCATAATTATAGGTTCATCCTCTCCTCTTAGTGAGGCTCTTATAGTTATACCCGACATATCTAGCATATTAAGTATATTAGTGTAGCTCATCTCGTACTGTAGCGTAAACCCTAGAAAATCAAATTCATTTAGTGAATCTTTACTCTCTAATGCATATAATGCTATATTGTTTTCTCTCATTTCACTTTCCATATCTGGCCAAGGAGCAAATGCTCTTTCACAATAGGTATCTTCTCTTTCATTTAAAACGTGATAAAGTATTCTACTTCCTAAATGTGACATACCTACCTCATAAACATCTGGAAAGCAAAAAGCAAATCTTATATCAATACATTCTTTATCTTTATAGCAACAATTAAGTTCTCCACCTATGTATCTGGCAGGCTTTTCCACCTTACATAAGATATCATCGGAAATTTTATTCATAGAAATCCCTCCTGGTTTTTTCTCTAGTGTACATAATAGTTTACGTTTAACACATTATTTTATTTTAACACATGAAAGTTAAATTTCAAAACGAAAAATAATTTTCTCATATCAAATAAAATAACAAGCCAGATATACTAGCCTAAAACAGGCTTGGCATACTGGCTAGTTATTTGTTTAGATGTGCCTTAATATCAATATACTCCTTTAAACTTATGTTACCATAGGTTTTTATTGCCTGAATTATTTCTTCTTCATACAAAATTTCTAGTACACTCATGTTTTCATCTAGTACTGTAAACAAATTATACTTATTCTTATCAATCATTCCTAGTGCCGATAATAAATCTTTCTTACAATAAATAGATATACTTCTATTTTCTATATATCCTCTCTTTATAAATCTGTATCGCTTCTTGATAATATAGCCCATAATCAAATATACTATCCTTTCCTTCTCTTTAATTGAAGATATTAAAATAAATATAGAAATTAATCCCAAATTAAAATTGCTTTTGTTTGCATACATACCTACAAAATATATAAACATGAAAATACTTCCAAGGACCATGCTAACCCTAATAGAAATTTCATTAGCTCTTCTATATATAGTTTTAATACTAAGTATATCGCGAAGTACTCTCCCTCCGTCTAAAGGGAATGCTGGGATAAGGTTGAAAATACCTATAGCTAAATTACTATTATATAATAACTGCAAATAGGGTCTATCAAATTTTGCAAATAAAACACAAAAAATAACTGCTAATAATAAGTTAAATAAGGGACCTGATAAAGAAATTATTAAATCTTCTTTAGGACTTGCTTCATCTAAGTCTTTCACCTTAAGTACGGCTCCTATAGGAAGTATTTCTATATCAAAACCCGAAAAACCTAAAATTCTGGCAGTTAAATAATGCACTAACTCATGGATGAATACTAGAACAAAAGCTATTATAAGTTCCCCTTTAAATCCTAATATAATTAATAAAATAATGCATGGTATAAATAGTTTACTTATTCTTATCAATTAATCCCCCATAGTCATTACTTAAATTGCTAGAATTACTTAAATTGCTAGAAATATTAAAATTTTTGAAAATCAATGTTTTCACTATTTATTTCATCTCCACTGGAAATCGTGCTTTTAACCTTTTCTATAAAATTTCCTTTAATCGCTTCTAGATCTTTAAACTTAAAGTTCTTCGCTTTATCTATTAGTGTACTATAATCATATTGTTTATTTATTATTTCCTTAGAATGATCATAAACATATTGAGTTTTAGTTGTAACTACTACTTTGCAAAACAATATAAAAATAAACAATGCAAGTACTCCAATCAGTTCCCTGGTTAATCTCTTTGTGTAAAAATTTGATATTCTACTTTGTCTATTCTTTTCACTACCAAAATTATTCGTGCCCCTTTGTTTTTTAGCCAAATTATTATAATAGCTTTGATACTGCGTATTATAATTACCCATTTTATCCCCCTCATACAATATTATACTATTTATATATATTTAATTTTTCCCATTTTTATTACAATTTATAAGGAAAAAAACAAGCACTACAAAATTTGCAGTGCTTGTTTTTTCATATTCTTAATCTTCACGATTTTTTAAACTTCTCATCAAAACTTCCGCTGTACCTAAATTAGTCGCAAGTGGAACACAATGGACATCACATAACCTAAGAAGTGCTGCAATATCTGGTTCATGAGGTTGAGCCGTAAGTGGATCCCTTAAGAAAATTATCATATCTAGCTCCCCTTGTGCAAGCTTTGCACCTATTTGCTGGTCTCCACCCATGGGTCCTGATAAAAATCTACTAACAGATAGTCCTACTTTTTCATTTATTAATTTTCCTGTTGTTCCCGTTCCATACAATTCATGATTCTTCAAAATATCTTTATATCGCTTAGCAAAGTCAATCATATCGTCCTTTTTCTTATCATGTGCTACTAATGCTATTCTCATAACTTTCCTCCTATATATTTTACTTGAATATAATTAAATCATTTCCTGCGGAGCTGCATATTAAAGACTTCAGAAGGAGATTTATATTCCCACTGAAGTTTTGTTTTTGCTAAAGTAATTGACTCCCACTTATAGAAGTAGGAGACTTTCCTTCTGAAATGTCGTTAAAAGTTTATTTTCTTCCTTCTCATGCCTACATTAAGCACTATTCCTAGCGCCATAAAACTTGTTAAAAGTGAACTTCCACCATAGCTCATAAATGGTAGAGTTATTCCTGTAATAGGCATAAGCCCCATGGTCATCCCAATGTTTTGACCAATTGAAAACAGTAAATTTGAAATGAATCCCACACATATTACAGTTCCGAAAATGTCCTTAGAATTTTTTGCAATTTTTATTAATCGGCTTATAAGAATACCATAGAAAAGTATTAATAATAACGCTCCAACAAGTCCCCACTCTTCTCCTAAAACGGCGAAGATAAAATCCGTATGATTTTCCGGAACAGAATTAAATTGAATTCCTTTCCCAAATCCACGTCCAAGAATCCCACCTGAGCCTAAAGCAAGTTTTGATTGAGCAAGTTGAAATCCATAGCCTATTTCATTTTGATCTGGGCTTATGAAAGATGAGAGTCTTCCCTTCCAATAAGGCTGGATAAGTCCTGAATTCCATACACCTACAATTAGCAGTACAATTGAAGTTATTCCGCCAATTATAACTTTCTGATTAAGGCCTATGCAATAAAATATCCCTAGTACTATAAAAAAGCTAACCATAGTCATACCCATATCAGGCTGAATAACAATTAAAATCATTGGTACTGCTGCATAAAATAGTAACTGAAAAAAATTTTTAGGAACATTAATTTTCCCTTCCATTTCATCTAGTTTCTTAGCGATTATTATTATCATGCCAATTTTAGCAAATTCTGAAGGTTGTATACCCACACCATAAAATCTTATCCAAGAATTTGCGCCATTAGTGACCTTTCCAAAAACATCACCAATTATTAACAATATAATTCCTGCCCAATATATTATAACCGCATAATTTTCTACTAACATATAATCAAATACTAAAAGAAAATAAACCGTGATAAGACCTAATATCATAAACGCAATTTGCATTTTAACGTAATGACTTCCACTATTCTTATTCGTCGCACTGTAAATATTTATGCATCCAAAAATCACTATACAAATTGCAATTATAATTGCACTATAATCCAATTCTCTTAAAAGTTTTTTATTAAGTCTTAAGTTCTGTAAAATTTTCATGGTTCAACCTACCTCCATCTCAAATATGATTATATCATATTTGATGAAAAAAGCTATGCATAAGTTATTAACTATACATAGCCTGCTTTTAAGTTATCTTTTGATTTTTCTAATAGGTATACTCGCTATTAGTGCTGGTGATTTTCCTTCATATTCTTCCTTTGTTGTTAATCTCACTTCAATTGCTCCTGTTTCTACTTCAGCATATTTCGAAATTACCTTTAGTATATCCGCTTTAATCATTTCAAGAAAATCAGGTGAAAAATCCGCTCTATCATGTATTAAAATTAGTTTTAATCTATCACTTGCAATATCTTTTGAGAAAACCTTGCTAGAAAATATATTTAATAAATTCATTAATGTCCCCCCCTATATTCCTTTGAATATTTTTCTTAGAGAAGCAAAAAGTCCCGCCCCGCTTCGCGATCCATCTAGTGAAGCGTAAGGTACTTCTTCTCCCATTATTCTTCTAGCAATATTTTTAAAAGCTATACCTGCCAGAGACTTTTCATCTAGAACAATTGGCTCCCCTTTATTTGTTGAAATCGTAACCTTCCTATCATCTGGTACAATTCCTATCAATTTAATTGCCAAACATTCTATAATATCATCAACAGATAACATATCTCCATTTCTTGTCATTTCATAGTTCATTCTGTTTATTATAACCTCATGTCTATCAATACCTTTAGAATCTAATTTCCCAATTACCCTATCTGCATCGCGAACTGAAGTGAGTTCTGGATTAACCACTATAATAGCTCTATCAGCCCCCACAATAGCATTTTCAAAGCCTTGCTCTATACCTGCTGGGCAGTCTATAATAACGTAATCAAAGTCTTCTTTTAACTCATTTACTACGAGTAGCATATCTTTTATATTGATGTCATTTTTGTCTCTTGTTTGAGCTGTTGGCAATAAATACAAATTATTAAACCTTTTATCTTTTATCAATGCTTGCTTTAATCTGCATCTTTTCTCAATAACATCTACTAATGTAAATACCACTCTATTCTCAAGTCCCATTAAAACATCCAGGTTCCTAAGCCCTGTATCTCCATCAATAACTACTACTTTTTTATCCATAGATGCAATAGCTGTTCCTATATTAGCTGTGGTAGTTGTTTTACCCACGCCACCTTTTCCCGAAGTTATAACTAAAGATTCTCCCATGTGCATTACCTCCATTAAATATATTTATTCACTAAATACGGTTCTACAATAATAGTGCCATTTTTAATTTTTGCTACCTCAGGATATTGTGGCTTACCAGCGTCTTCAGGGGACCTTGTGACAATATTCCCGATCTGGAGTATTTGAGGTTCCAGCTTAAATGCCGCAATTATAGCTTTCTCATTGCCATTAGTACCTGCATGAACAAGTCCTCTTAAAGTACCAAGCACAATTATGTTTCCTGCAGCATATATCTCTGCTCCTGGATTTACATCCCCAACTATAACTATATTACCAGGATAATTTATGCTTTGTCCACTTCTTATAGTTTTTCGAAGAAACTTAGTTTTACCCTCATATATGCCAGTAAACACCTTAGCTACGGAGTCCTCTTGATCTTGAAAAATACAATCACTAATTAAAAACTCATCAAACAATATATCCTTTAATTTTCTACTTTCCCGCTCATTTATATATTTAAGTTCAGTAGTAATTTTAAGTGTGCTACCTTTGTAAAATTTTCTCCCCTGCGAAAGCTTATCAACTAAAGACTCTAACATATCATCAAAATCACTGAAATGATTCATATTTATAACTACATTTAATCCTTCTTTATTTCCCTTAAGTACTATTTTATCTGTAACCATAATTTCTACCTCCTAGCTCTCCTCTGGGGTGTATTTATTTGTTTATGACTATGCTACTATTTCAACATATTATCAGTAAATTCCTGCTTAATTTCAATATAAATATATTTTTTTCTATTTTTTCTCCATACTTTCACTATTATTAACGAAAATCCACATAATTCTCTTTAAATCACATGAACATAAATAACAATAAAATAAACTCTAACAAATAAATTGCTAGAGCTTATATAAAACTTCCATTATTTGTGGATAAATTAATCGTGACCATTTCCAGTTATAGTAGTATTTAAATCTATATTACTAGTTTTCTCATCTGGATTAACCATAAATTTATATTTAGGATCTTTTTTAAGTATTTCAGCTTTAAAATATTGCTCGTAAATTGCTTTTGCAACCGGTGCAACCCAGCCACCATGCCCTCCATCAAAACCCACTGCGCAAACAGCTATTTCGGGTTTATCGAAGGGAGCAAATCCTATATAATATCCATAAGATGTCCTTCCGAGTGCCGATTGAGTAAGATCATTAAAAGTAGCTGAACCTGTTTTTCCTCCATTTGAAATAGGAAAATCTTTGAAAACATTATATGCCGTACCATTACGAGCACTAGTAACTTCCCACATACCTTCTTTAATTATATCAATTGTATTAGCGCTTACATTAGTTTTTTCTAAAACTACAGGCTTAATTTCCTTAATTACTTTTCCATCTGGGTCTAAAAACTTATCAACCAAATGCAATTCATATCTATTTCCGCCATTCACCATAGTAGACACATAATTGGCTAACTGTAGTGGTGTAAAAGCATCAAATCCTTGCCCTATGGCTGCATAGTATGCATTAGCAGCAGAATTAATTTCAGTATTAGTATCACTTATTTCCGAATATATAGTGTCAGCCATAGCTCTGATGTTTGTATCTGTATAATTATTATTTTTTAATAATGAAGAAGATTCAATGAGCTTCTTTAGGGCAATTTGCATATTTTTTATAATTGTATCATATGAATCTTTCTTATCTTTTTTAAGTTCTGTCTTAAGTAAATCAAGAAACACAACTTTGCTTTCATTTAATTTTTTAATTTCATCTATTTGTTTATCTGTTCCAATTTCCTTTTGTGAAACAAGATCAAGTGGTTTTTTTTCATTTTGCAATTTATCAACCAGATTACTTCTATGAATACTTGCTAATATTTCTTTACTAGATTGATAATTATATACCTGACCAAAGTTTTCAGGTATCTCTATGCCCGTTGCCGGTTTTTTATTACTATTAGCCTCTATGCCAAGACCGAATTTCCATGCATATTTTGCTAGTAAGTCTAAACCCGTTTTATTTTCACCTGCATTTGCATAAAGCTTATCAGCTACATCATAAAAGTAATAATTACAAGATTCTCTCATTGCCGTTTGAATATCTACGATTCCATGGCCATAACCAAGCTCATTATACCTCCAACATGCAGCAGTAAGAGTTGGATACCTCGAATTGTATGGCCCATTATCATTCACCGTACTAGTCCTTGTTATAACGCCTTCTTCTAGCCCTGCAATAGCTGTCATTGGCTTAAATGTAGAACCAGGTGGTATTAGAGATTTAGTCGCATAATTGAAAGTTGGTTTTGGAAAAATATCATTATTATCCCTTCTTATTGTAGTATTGCCTACTATACTTTTGTCTAGTGGAAACATATAATCAAGTATTATTTGCTCTCTTTCTTCTACTGATTTTGACATATCATTATCAGTTAGCACACCTTGAATATTGACAAGCCCTCTTCTTCTAATATAATCAAGTCCCATTTTCTCTGTGACTGGGCCCAAATATTCATTATACTTTTCAGTAGTTAGCCCACCAGATGCTGCAAATAAATTAGGGTCATACCCGGGTCTACTTGCAAGTGCCAATACCTTACCCGTGTTAACATCGAGTACCACCACTGCACCTCTTGTTGCATTTGTTGTATTTACACTTTGAAGTGGATTATTCCCTTCCTTTTGTAAATTGACGAGCACAGCATCTAAAGACTTTTCTGCTGCATATTGTATATTTTTATCTATATTAAGCTTTATTGTTTGTCCAGGATAAGTTTCAATCTCACCTAGCGTATTAACTTTACGTCCTTGCTTATTAACTGCAATACTTTCTTGCCCTTTAGTTCCCCTTAAAACGTCTTCATAAACTGCCTCGATCCCTGAAGTACCTATGTAATCTGTACTTATATCATAGCCTTGTTCCTCATACTTATCTGTGTCCCAAGGATTAATTTTAGAAATATACCCAAGGAAAGCTGACCCTAGATCCTTATTAGGATAGACTCTAATTGGCTGAGTTGTAACACTAATGCCTGGAATTTCAGGCTGTATTTGCTCAAAAACACCTGCAGCGTCAGGAGTTAAATTATCAGCGATAGTTACAGGCTTATACCCAGAATAACTCTGAATATATAAAGCATCCTTAACTAACATATACCGTCTCAATTCTTCTTTACTTTTAGCATCCTTAATTTCATCCATTCCATATTTCTTTATTAGTCTATTAAATACTTCTTCCGGAGTAATCTTTAAAAGTCCTTCATCAACTTTTTTAAGCTCCCCTGCACTTAAATCCTCTCTCCTTTTACCCTTATAAAGACTACTAATAACTATATCGTCAAAGCCTCTATCTTTCATAAATCTAAGCGCTATCCATTCTTGCGTTGCTTTATCTTGAGTTTTAAAATCAAAGCTATACTCTACACGTTTTTTATCCACACCAGTCTTTACTTTAATTAAAAAATCATCAACCTGAATATTTTGTATACCATTCTTATCTTTGTTTTTGTCAAGAATTTTAAATACCTTGTCCATAGTGAGAAAGAATTTATCTTCACTTTCATCGGTTTTAGTAAATGTTAAAATATAACTTTGTTTACTTTCCGCTAGCTTTATACCGTTTCTATCAATTATGTCACCTCTTGGAGCTACTGTTGATAGTATCTTATGGTTTTGTTGATTTGCAGTTTCCCTATATAACTCGCCATTAACTACCTGTATATTTATTAATCTCCAAATAATAGCAGTAAAAATTACAAGCATAATTATAACCAAATTATTAAATCTAGAAAACTCGGTTTCTTTTTTATTTTTCTTACTCACTATTTCACCAACCTTTTAAAAATAAACTGAAATGTATTTAAAATTTCCACTCTTTCATCATATATTGTTTTTGAGAAAGTTTATATGTAAATTTATACATAAAAATAGAAACTATTAAATTGTATATTCCATGATATAATATTGTCTCCATATGTGTATATTGTTTTATCAAAAACAATATACAAAATACTATTATCCCTTTTACTAAACTTAAGACAAAAGATGCTACTATTGGTAGAAACGACTTTTCAATAAATATACTTTTACCTATCATGGCAGCTGCAACACACATAAGCATATTACTGAGCATATTAATTCCAAAAGCGTTCAAAAAATACACATCCTGCAGTGCACCTGTAAAAACCCCAATTATAACTGCCTCTTTGGGAGCACTAACAATAGAATAACAAAGTGCAAATGTAAATATCAGACTTGGATATGCTCCATTTATCTTAAGGAGTGGCATCAAAGTATTATCTAATATTAGAAATAGAATACATAAAAATACAACCGTTAATATTCTTTTCATAATTCAACTCCTAATATTTTATTTCTCCACTAGAATCTTTTGGTGGTACCACAATAAAAACTTCTTCAATTTTTGAAAAGTCAACATATGGCTCTATTATTGCAGTTTTCATTACTTCGCCTTTATCTTCATGAACACTTAGCACACTTCCTATTCTAATTCCGGCTGGATATATTCTACCAAGGCCTGATGTTAATATTACATCACCTTTTTTTATAGCCGAATCTAAAGAAAGTCGTTGCACCTGTGCAAGTAATTTATTATTTTCATCTTTATATCCTTTAACAATACCATTATTCTCTTCTGTTTCCTGAACACGAGCAGCAACTGCAATATTTTCATTTGATAAACATTGCACTATAGACCAATTACTACCTACAGAGGTCACCTGACCTACGAGACCCTCTCCAGTTATAGCTACCATTCTTTTTTTTATACCTTTATTTTCTCCCCTATTTATATAAAAGCCATCTGAAAAACTAAGCCCACTTAATCCAATTATATTTGCACCAATATAATTGTACTCATCTCTTTGTTTTGTAAACTTGAGCACGCCTCTTAATCTTTCATTTTCTTTTATTGCAGTAGAATATTCTAAGGCATTGGTTTTTAACTCACTATTAGTTTTTCGAAGTTCTTCATTCTCCTTCTTGACATCTGAGAAGTTTGTTATAAATTTAAAAGAATTTTTTATTTTATGAAACCCACTATAAAATATACTCTGGACAGAATTTATAGTTACCCCTACACCATTTTCCACGAAAGATATTTTTTCTCTATTATAGCTATATCCTATTAAAGATAAAAATGTAACTGACAGTATTATAATAACTACTGCCAGTTTATTCTTTATAAATCTCATATCTATCTTCTTTTACTCATAACGTCTATATTCACAAGAGCTTTCCCTGCTCCGATTGCAACACAATCAAGTGGGTTTTCTGCTATGTGCACAGGCATATGAGTTTCGCGGTTTATAAGTATATCTATTCCTTTGAGTAGCGCGCCGCCTCCAGTTAACATAATTCCTTTTTCCATTATATCAGATGCAAGCTCTGGTGGGGTTTTCTCTAGAGTTGTTATTATTGCCTCAATTATTGCTTGAACAGGTTCACTGAGTGCTTCTCTTACTTCCTTTTGCGTTACCTCTATAACTTTTGGAAGCCCCGTAATTAAATCTCTTCCTGTTATTGGCATGCTCATTTCATCATCTTCTAATACAAATACTGATCCAAGCTCCATTTTAATGTTTTCAGCAGTACGTTCTCCTATCATAAGACTGTACTGTTTCTTAATAAATGCTATTATTGATTGATCTAGCTTATCGCCTGCAACCCTTAGAGATTTGCTTGTTACAATTCCACCGAGTGAAATTATTGCCACCTCTGTAGTCCCGCCTCCAATATCCACTACCATACTTCCGGTTGGTTCATTTACAGGAAGTCCAGCACCAATAGCTGCTGCCATTGGTTCTTCCATTAAATATGCTTCTCTTGCACCCGCTCTTTTAGTTGCTTCCTCTATTGCCCTCTTTTCAACCTCAGTTACGCCTGATGGAAAGCCAACTACGATTCTTGGGCTTGTAAATCCTTTTGAAGTAACTTTATTTATAAAATGCCTAAGCATTTTTTCAGTAATATTAAAATCTGCAATTACACCATCCTGCATAGGACGAATTGCAACAATGTTACCTGGAGTTCTACCTATCATTTGCTTTGCTTCTTCACCAACGGCTAGTACCTTACTAGTATTTATATTTATAGCTACAACAGAAGGTTCTCTTAGTACAATTCCTTTCCCCTTCAAATAAATCAACGTATTTGCTGTTCCTAAATCTATTCCCATATCACGAGACGTTCCAAATATTCCCATTATAATTTCTCCTTTCGTATCTAAAGCATTCCCTTTTCTTTTAAACTAGTATAAGTTCCATTACCAATTATTATATGATCAAGTACTTCTATTCCGAGTAGTTTACCACATTCTTTAAGTCTTATAGTAACGCTTATATCTTCCTTACTAGGAGTTGGATCTCCTGAAGGATGATTGTGACAAATAACCACGGAAGCACTACATTTTTTAATAGCTTCGTAAAAAACTTCTCTTGGATGAACTATTGAAGTATTCAAATTACCAATTGAAATATCTTTTATACCTATAATTACATTTTTTGTATTTAGCATGACGAGTTTTAGATATTCTTTTTTTAAATATCTCATTTCCTCCATAAGATACTGCGCAACATCTTTTGGCGTGGTAATTTTATAATCTTCTCCAGATTTAAAGCTTCTAAATCTTTTTGAGATTTCTATTAGTGCTAGAAGCTGTGTTGCTTTAGCATTCCCAACACCCTTTAAGTTCATAAATTCTTCTGCACTTGAGCTGTATAATCCATTTAGTCCGCCACACTCAGAAATAATTCTACCACAAAGACTTATAACATTTTCATTTTTTGATCCTATTCTAAGTATTATAGCTAGTAGTTCATTATTGGATAGCGTTTCAGCACCATACCTTAATAATTTCTCCCTCGGTCTTTCATTTTGAGGTAAATCCATAATTTTATAAGCCATACCTATAACCCAACTCCTTTATAGATTGACCCCCCTATCCCTTAGCATAAAATATAATTTATTTACCGGTAGCCCCACAACACTATAGTAACAACCCTTTATTTCTTCAACAAATAAAGATGCTGCTCCTTGTATTCCATAAGCTCCGGCTTTATCAAAAGGCTCTCCCGTTTCAATGTAATTGTTTATTTGAATCCCAGAGAGTTTTGAAAATTTTACTTGTGTGCAAACATACTGCGTAGAAATTACCTTAGTTTCTGTGCTTATTACTGCAATTCCTGTATATACCTCATGTGTATTATCACTTAAATCGCTAAGCATTTGAAAAGCCTCGCAACTATCTTTAGGTTTGCCAAGAACATTGCCATTTAGGTACACAATAGTATCACACCCTATTATAAGGGCCGGTTTAT
The DNA here is from genome assembly GCA_047624165.1 of Clostridium sp. Lineage (GTDB taxonomy): Bacteria > Bacillota > Clostridia > Clostridiales > Clostridiaceae > Clostridium_AD. Next base: position 17,533 of record JBLHPD010000045.1, read on the forward strand.
TCACTTTACTGCAAATATCCATAGCCTTTCCTTTTGCGAGGGCCATAACGTAGTCCCCACAATTTCCAGAAAATGATATGTCGCTCTCATTAAAATCACTTACCATTATCTCGAAATCATTAGTTATTTTTTTTAAAAGTTCCTCCCTACGCTGTGAGGCAGAAGCTAAAATAATATCCACTACATCACTCCTAATATTTCCTATATAGTATTATTGCCAAAATAATGCCTATAATAGACATAATATTAATATTAAAATTTATACCAAAAGTTATTGTTAGTACTTTGAAATCTATAAGCATAGGGTTATTCATGCCTATAGCATATGTATTCTTAAAAAACTTGAGTGCATCTATGTTCTCTCCTATTAATTCCCCAATAAAACTTCCAGAAATAGCTCCTATCAGTATAAAAAAAATAAAATATGGATTTCTTTTTTCTGCACTTTTCAAATTATATCCCCCACTTTACTTATATCTTATATATTTTAACATTTAATAAATTCATAAACAAGTATATAAAATATTATTCAAGAAAAGTTTATAATTGCATTTCATCAAGCTCTAACGGTAGCTACTAGGAATTCTGCCTAAAAAATACAAATAGATTAAATAATCTATTTGTATTTTTTAAACTTACTCTATTATACATCATAATTCATCACAAATTACTACAATTAGGTTACAAAATAAAAGAAGATATTTATGTTTTTAGTATTTTATTCATAAATTTATAGATGTATATATACCCTTCCTCTGTCTTTTCCTTTTTTAATTCCGCAGGCATTGCAGTTAAATACGATTTTATTTCATTCATGGCAATATAACTATCGCTTTTTTCTTCTGCTCCTTCGAGCAAAGCCAGCCATTTTTTTAATTCAACGGTCTCATACGATTTAGTATCTTTTTCTGAAAGTTTATTTAATATTTGAATATCTGCTCTTATCATTTCATTGATTTGAGCACTGGTTGAATCCTTATCAATTAGTTGGAATTTAATTTTAACATAAGTTATTTTTTTTGCCACAAGTTGTTTCACAATACCATCTATATTCCCACTCGGATAAATGCCAACCAAAACTCTATTTGAATTACCTTCTTCAACAATAAATGGTGTACCAAACTCCATTAAACTATTTTTTAAAGCTAACGCATTTTCCTTATTACTAAAAATTCCACATTGCAAGGCTACATAATCTTTAATATTAGTTTGGGAAATCTGTTTTGAAACATCTAGACTATCTTTTTGAGGATCTATTTGGGTAGTTTTATCCTCTGTTCCAGTATTCCCAATATTATCTTTAGGTAATAACTTAGAAAAAAGTGTCCCGAGGGAAATGGCTGTTATTAAAATCAAGATAAAAACGAATATGAAATTATTACTTTTTCTAGGTGGTTTATAATTATATCTAGTATATCTCACTTTAACATCCCCTAACTTAATAAATCATTAGTCATCTTTAACTTATTTTTTTTAAGATGCCTTATATAAAATATTATTATTTGAAAAGTGATTTTAGAATAAAAAAAAATAAAAAAAATCCGACAATAAATGTCGGATTTTATCTATTCGAGTATTCTTCTTGCACCAGCATATCTTGAATTGTAATAGCTTTTGCTTAAATTACTCACTGTAACTGTTTTGCTTCCTGAAGATGCGTGTATAAAATTGTTACCCCCTATATAAATACCAACGTGTGATACCGGTCCATTTGTATTAAAAAAAACCAAATCACCCTCGGTTAGATCTTTTCTTGCGATCGAACTCCCCTTACCTATTTGAGAACCCGTATAATGTGGCAAATCTACTCCAAAAGCACTATAAACATACTTTGTAAAGCCTGAACAATCAAACGATTTAGGCCCCTCTGCACCCCATACATATGGTTTCCCAATAAAATCATGTGCATATGAAATCAAATCACTTCCATTGCCTTTTACTAATTCTTTTGAAGAAGTTTCACCTCTTGATAATCTTTTGGGGGCTTCTTCTTTCTTTCTTTCTAAACTTCTATCTGGAACTTTAATAACCTTATCCGTTTTAAACGTTGCGCAGCGGAGCAAAACCTGTGTTTGGCCTTTAATAGCTACATCCGCCTTCACCACTTGAGTTTTAATACTTGTGAAAATACCTATTGCTATTATAATAACTGCCATTTTCACTAAATTAGAATTTGAACTATTCACTTGATAACCTCCTAAAGCTTCCGAAGTTAGCTGACGGGCTCGGGATGAAGGCTCCCTACTAGTAAATAATTGCTATTTTCTAGATTAACCCCATATTCTTGGTTCCTCCGTACCTATATATAAATAGGATTCAGCTGGATATATTATAAATGATTTTAAAAATAAATGTCAATATTTTTAATTATATCTCATAATGCTTAAAAATGTTCCTGCAAAATATTCTTGTGTCTTACTACTATATGTATTTATTATTACTTTTAATTCATATTCAGTTCTTTTTTCAAAATTAATATTTCCTTATCCTCGCTATCTATCTCTAAAAAGTTCCTTGTTACCCTACTTATATCAAAGTTATTGTCTTTCCATAATTTCAACATAGCATGATTATTAACCGACACATAAGTATAAAAATTACATATCCCATAATTTATATATAGATGTTTTATAAATTCATTAATAATTGTGGTAGATATATCAGCATCATATAATTTGAATTCTATTAAATAACACATAATCCACACTTCATTTGGATTTTTAAATTCTATTCTACCTTTTAGAATACCTATAAGTTCACTACCACATAACACTTTAAGAAAGTACTCTCCCTCACTCACATAACACTCTAAATATCTTTCGTAAAATTCCTCAATATCATAATTTAACCTCGCATCTATATTAACAATTTTTTGATTATTAATCCAATTTTTAATTTTAAAGATATCTTCTTTTTCTACACTGGTGATGCTAACATCATCAAATATAATGTCTATATTAAACATACCTACACCTCTTATTTCTACCCCTCTTTTATAATTAAATTCTACGTTACTTTTAAATTTCCTTCTAATTTAAAAAATTATATTACTACAACTGTTTTATTGCTTAGGGTCATGAAGATAAAGGACCCTATAAGTTTTTATAGGGTCCTAAAATAATTGAGTTCTGTTTTTTTAGTGTGCTTTATGTTGAGTATAGACTATTTTCTATTCCTCCCTGTACATAAGTGTCAATCTAACAATTCTTCTAACCATTTCTCTCGCCTCTACATATGGTAACCCACACCTAGTCAAACGCCAAAATATTGCAGGATTGTACTTTTCTATTCTTCTTACAATTGAGTCAGCATCATTATATTGGGGATTAGGTCTAATAGGCCTATTATATGCTTCTCTATCTTGATAATTATCTAGTTGCCTTGATTCTTCATTCTCCTCATCCTCATATTCATTCATAGGTGTGTCTCCATACATCATGCCCATTGGATTAAATCCATTCATGAACATGCCCCCATTAAATTGGTTCATTTCCATCCATGGGTTCATTCCCATATTGGGTTGCATACCCATACTTGGATTCATTCCCATACTTGGCATCATATTCATTTGGCCATACCCATACATCATAGGTTCTAGTGGAATCATTTCATATTCTTCATTCATATCTATATCTTCATTGTCTCTGTCCTCTTTATTCATAATTGTCCTCCCTATTTAGAAATACTAATACATTAACAATTTATGCTAGAATCAGAGGTTTGATACTAATTTCAGCAAAAAAAATAAGAAAGTGTATATTACTACAACTGCATCTCACTTCGCTAAAGCTTGATCAAATGCATTTTACGTAATATACACTTTCTTTGCTGTGCTAAAAGTTAGGAAATTATAAAATTTTATAATTTCCTAACTAATTTTAACTTTACTTCAATCCTCTTACAGGTTTTCTCATGTTGCTATCACCATTCATAGTTACAGGATTACTTTCTTTATTCCCAGATGATTTCTGTTGTTTTTCATTAGGATCATTCTTTTTATTTTTCATAAATAACACCTCTTTCAGATGTTAGTTTTTCCATATTCCTTTTAAAAATTCATCTCGCACGGATTTTAATCTATATTTTTATACTATTATATATTTCGAGGAAAAGACTTAACAAGTTTTTAGATTTATTTAACTATACATATTTCCTATAAATTATTTCATTGTATATATGTCTTCAATTGATTATAATTATATAAATATACCCTTAATCAGAACATTTTTTATAGGAGATTGATAATATGTCAGAATCATTAATAACAAAAAAAGCCCTTGCTGTTTCTATCAAGCAATTAATGGATACAGCCCCCTTAGCTAAAATATCAATACAACAAATTGTAAACGGCTGTGGACTTAGTCGAAAAACATTTTATTATCATTTTAAAGATAAATTTGACCTTGTAAATTGGATCTATTATACTGAGGTTTCAGAAAGTATATCCGATTGTAATCATTACGAAAACTGGACTGACGGTACGTATAGAACTTTATCATACCTAATGAAAAATAAATCCTTTTATATTAATGCGCTTAATACTCCGGGTCAAAATGCATTTAGCGAATATTTTTTTGAATTTTGCTTCGAAATTATTATGAATGCTATCGATGATTTATCCATTGAAATGAACGTGTCAGACAAAGACAAAAAATTTATTGCTGATTTTTATAGCCACGCTTTTGTAGGGATAATCACTCAATGGGTTAAACTAGGCATGAAAGAATTACCCGAAATATTAGTTGATGGAATTAGAAATATACTTGAAGGTAGTATGCCTCATGCTTTGAATAGTTATGCAAAATAGGGACAGTTCATAAGTCTTACTATTGAAGGCTTATGAACTGTCCCTTGAAATTACTTTAACAACATTGACTTTAAGAAGCCAATTTCTTCACATAAATTATCATCTTTTAACATTTTCATTGCTGAATTGTATAATACACGAACATCATATTGTCCTTTATAAATAGGGGTAACTTTCTTATTTAGATTTAGGAATTTATAAACAGCAATTTGTGCACTTCTTACAGAATAATCCATAGTAAATACTATATCATCTTCTATTTCACAAAACTGGCCAAGTAATGCTAAGTTAGTTGAACCTTCTGGAATAACTTGTGGTCTATCGCCCTTTGCTCTAGTTAAAAATTGTGCTGTTGTAAAAGGTAATATACAAGGTATACAAATAGATGTTTTAAGGATCTTCTTCATATCTTCTTTAAAGTTTAGGTGATATAATAGCTCAGTTAATATTTCCTCTCCTGTACAATCTACCATTCTCTTCTTTATAAAATCACCTTTTGCATAAGGGTACAAACCATATCCCCATAAAGTTTGTACATTTTCAGGTTGATTAAGAAAATGTGGTTGCTTATATAAAACAATTGACATAAACCATCCGGATTCTTTAAATGTCATCATAGCTCCAGTTCCTGGCTGATTCCCTGAATATTCTATTATTTTGTTTACCATAGTTGGATCCTTAAGTGTAACTACGAAAGACTCCCACATCGACTGCTCAACACGTTCATCAAAAACCTTTGGTTTACCAAGTTCTGGGCGACCTTCAGCGATTTTCTCCCAAAGATCCCATGCTCCACCTACATATTTGTCATTAATCTTTGGAACTGTAGTCATTGAACCTTGGCTACTGCCAGCTGTTAATGAACCGATGGTAACAAAAGCAAAGTCTCTTTCCCCAACTTCTATTCTAGTTTCTTTTCCATTTTTAACACATTTAAATGCTGTAACTGTGGTTACCGCAACTGATGGCTTAAATTCTAAATCAGTTACTCTGCAATTAAGTTCAAAATTAACACCTTGTGATTCTAACCATTTGGTCATAGGCAATAGCATCGAATCATATTGATTATATGGTGTTCGACGTACTCCAGACATATCATCTAGATGTGGTAATTCATGAATAAATCTATGAAGATATCTTTTGAACTCTATAGCACTATGCCAAGGTTCAAATGCAAAAGTCGTAGTCCACATAAACCAAAAATTTGTTTTAAAAAATGATTCTGGGAAACAATCTGTAATAGTTTTTGTACCTAAAGTATCTTCAGGTTTAATCATCATATCTGCTAAAGCCATTCTATCAGCTCGATCAAATCCTAAACAGGATGACTCCAGTATATTAGCTTTATTGTCTATTAATCTAGCTTTTGAATAGGTATGATTTATTTTATTAAAAGCATTAAATTCATCTAGTATTGAAATTTCAGGATTAGTTAGTGAAGGAATGCTTTCCATTACTCCAAAAGTACAAGTATATGCTTCCTCATCAAACATTCTTCCACCACGGTTTGCATATCCCTTCTGCGCATCTCCATATCCATCCATGCTGCCACCTGTGATATTTAATTCTTCATATATATGAATATTTTTTCCTGGAACATGTCCATCTCTAATTAAAAATACTGCAGCAGACAATGATGCAAGTCCAGCCCCAACCATATAAGCATTCGTTCTTTTAACATCTACTTTTTCTACACAATTAAATTCCATCTTTAATCAGCCTCTCTTTATATTAATATTTTGAGCAACTACTCTATATGTACTTGCTGTACTTATAATATAATTCTTATCGATAAAGTGTTAAATGATCAATTTTGATACTTTGTCCCAAAAACTCACATTCTCATAAAAATGTGTGATTTTTGGACAATAGTTTAAATTTATTATTTTACCTATTCATTTCTGTTAATCCATTCTTTACTAAACACAAATCTAAGAACTGATATACATATAAATTAAAAATATTGGTAATTCAAAAAATAAAAAACACGTCTACTGAAATACACTCCTCATAGACGTGTTATAGGTTTTATATTGTTTTTAAATAAAAAAATATCAACACCTTCAAAGTGTTGATATTTTTTGGTGCGACAGACGGGACTTGAACCCGTATGGTCTCCCACACGCCCCTTAAACGTGCGCGTCTGCCATTCCGCCACTATCGCATATATTATTTAATATAAAGGATCAAATTTTATAGTCATATGCATTTATACAACTTATGACTACAAAATTTATTATATATCAGTATAGTGTAAATTGTCAATATTTTTTTATGTTTTGGCCTAGGATTTTTGCCTAGGCATCTTTAACTTACTGTCCTTTTAATATGCCTTAATTTTATCGCCATATAATTTTAAATAAATATTATAATTTGTCTTTACTTTTTTCACATATTTATCTGTTTCTTCAAAAGGTATGATATTTAATGTTTTACCATCCGTAGAGTATTCATTATTTTTAAGCCACTTTTGAACATTTCCACGTCCACCATTATAAGCTGCCAGAACCAAGTCTATATTCCCATTAAATTCGTTATTTAAATTATCAATATACCAACATCCCATAGCGATATTAATTTCAGTATCATATAATTTTTCCACCTTAAAATCTGTTAATTCCATATTTTCAGCAACCCACATCGCCGTATCAGGCATTATCTGCATAAGCCCATATGCACCTCTATGAGAAACTGCTCTTTCATCGAAATTACTTTCTGCCCTAATTACAGCTACAACCAAACAAGGGTCTACATCATACCTTTGAGAATACTTAACTACTAGATTTTCATACTTTAGCGGATAAAAACTTTTAAGGATACTTTTATAATTAATTATTATAATAAATAAAAGAATTATACTTACAATTTTTATTATTTTTTTAAACATTTATTCACATCTAACCTTTCTAATTTTGTAATAATAAAATCTAGCTGTGCCTTTGCATTTTCAGTACTTCCTTCGTTATCAATAATAAAATCCGCAAACTTCTTCTTTTCATTTATTGGCATTTGAGCTCTTATTCTATCCATTGTTTTATCTATCTCTAAATGGTCGCGAAGCATAACCCTTTGTATTTGAACCTCCCTACTTACCCACACTAATATAGTAACATCCATACTAGTATGTAAATTGTTTTCTATTAAAGTAGGTGCATCCAGAAAGCATAATTGTACGTTTTCTTGCTCAAAGGTTTTTATTCTGTGGTATATTTCTTTTTTTATAAAAGGTATCATTATACGCTCAAGCTTTATTCGCAGGGCATTACTCTTAAATATATAGTTTCCAAGCTCTTTTCTCTTAATTTTACCTTGTTTGTCAAAAAACTCATAACCAAATTGCTCTTTGATTTGATGAGGCACCTCAGGGTATATTGTAAAAACATCTCTAGCTACAATATCCGCATCAATAATGGTATGCCCCATCGATCTTAGCATATTAGTTACTGTACTCTTACCACTTCCTATACCCCCTGTTATCCCTACCTTTAGCATTTTTTTCTTCCCCCACTTTTTTATAACGAGAATTGAAAACTT
>JBLHPD010000046.1:0-24958 GCA_047624165.1 Clostridium sp.
TGTATATCAAATGGCTTGTCTATAATTTGTTTATTTTCATTTTTGGTCTGCTTACAGATAGGATCTTGCTGGAAGAGTTTAATATTATCTTTTTTTAAGAGGTATATACCTCTTAATTCAATAAAGTCTTGATCATTATTTTTCATAAGTATATCCCCTTTCTATTATAAAAATACGAACACACGTTTCCATATATTTATATAATAACACATTATATTCAGTTTTCAATATAAAATATTCAATACTTTAAGTATGTAACATATGTTAACTGTTGGGAACTGTCTGTGTACAGAATCGTATGACTAATTTTTTACGTATTCGACTTTATTTTTAAACAAAAGAGAAGCCTTAACTCATATCTGAATTAAGGCTTCTCTTTTTCTTCTTTAGGTATTAAATCAAATCCTGCATCTTGAAGTCTTTGAACTTTTTCTAGTATTTTTAAAACTTCATTGTGGGTTAATCCATTAGGATAAATAGCTTTTTCTACATGAAGCTCAATGTCTTCACCATCAACTCTATCATTAACAACCATGGCTGTTTTAATATCTGTTCTTCCTAGGAGGTAATCAAGAGTTATATCAAAGTAATCGGATATTTTATTAAGCATGTCTTCATCAGGGAATCTATTACCATTCTCCCAATTGGAGACCGCAACTTTAGTTACATGAAAAACTTTTCCAAGTTCTTCACCAGTAGCATTTATATCATTTCTTAATTCTTTTAATCTACTTCCAAATGTATTCACTTTCTTAACCTCCTTATATAATTATTATATACGTATTCATAATAATTAAAAATAATGTTATCAAATTGAATATATTTTTCAATTTTATCACGAAATGCTATTGACAGTAATCAAATTGATAACTATAATAAGAATATATTAAGTAATCAATTCGATAACTTGACTGTTTATATAAATGGAGGTGAGAATATGAATAATAAATTAAGAGCTTTAAGACAACTTAATGGAATGACTCAATATGAAGTAGCTGAATTGTTAGAAATTAGCCCTCATACCTATCTTAACAAAGAAACTGGAAAAACAATTTTTACAATTGATGAAGCAAAAAAACTTTCAGATTTACTTGGAGCTTCAATTGAAGATATTTTTTTTAAAAAGGATGTTATCAGTTTGATAACTAATACAACTTAATTTAGTTTGCACTATTAATAAAAATTGATACTGGTAAATAAGGGTGGATGGGAATAAACCTTGAAAGGGTGTATTTCTATGAAGTTAAAAACTAAAGAATTAAGGGAAATTAAAAAAATGTCATTAGCTAAATTATCAAGAGAGTCAGGTGTTGCAAGGGGCTACTTATGTGAACTTGAAGAAGGTAAATATAAAAACCCGGGTGGCGAAGTTATTTGCAAAATATGTAAGGCGCTAAAATGTACACCAAATGATCTGATTGATAAAAAATACTGGGAATAAAAAATATTTTTAAATGGCGTATATTTTTTAGATGTCATCTTTAATATACAGATATCTACAAAATTAAAACAGTCGCATATTATACAGTAAGCAATTAAATTGGAGGCAAAAAAATGAAAAAACCGATAGAGGTGATAATTATAAACCCAGAAAAACTAAGTATAAATTTTACAAATGCAATTATAGAAATTTTTGAAAAAAGAATTGCAGATCATAGGGAATTGTTAGGAGTCAAAAAGTAATTAATCTATAAGACGGATGTGGAGGTAAATAAAAATTATGAATTATAACGATATTGAAAACAAATACATTAAAGCGAATATCCAGGGACACTACAAATTTAGAAATGCCCTGGAAGTTAAAGATGTATTAGGCTACGATTTTAGAACAATTAGAGGATTTAAAGATATAAGAGAGGATCATAAAGCATTAGCAGAAAGGTTAATTTGCAGTTTTATTAACGGACATGGATTAGAGAGAAGAGAAAAATTAAGACCAACATTGATTAAAAGAGAAACTGGGAAATTCACATTACATTATAAAGATGGCAATAGTAAGGGATTTAGTTATCTAATGGATGGTGGTGGAGTGTGCTAACAAAAGAAGATTTATTGCAACTTATAAAAAAATATGAATTATCGAAAGAGGAATTACTTAAAATTAGAAAATATTATTTCTCTAATAATTGTATAACTGATTGGTTCGGTTGCACTGGTATAAATAGGATTTTCTTTACCTATGAATATATTTTTGATTATAAAAAATGGAATGAAAAAACTTATAAATTTAAGTCGAAATTTCAATTATGATATTTTTTTATAAGAGGCATGTAGCCTTTTATAAAAAAATTATTAAAGTAATAATTTAAACACTTCTTCATTATAGCTTACTCAATTCTTAAAAAAATATGCATATCTGTAAAAATAAAATGCACCACCCAGGTGCTAATAGATCCCCCAGAGGGTAATAAATTTAAGGAGATATGTTCTATGTTGATAAAGTTAAAAGGTAGTAATAAAAAGTTATTGCAGCAATGTGGTGCAAATACTCACAAAGCAAATATAGCGTTAATAAATAATAATGAGAGTCTATTCCATCATTACAATAATAAGGCTGATGCGAAATTAAAGATTGTATCTAAGAATTTAGGTGTGTGTATAGAAAAATATTGTGTTGCACCTAATAGATCTTACAGTGGGTTAGTTGTTATCAAAATATAATTTCATTAAAGGAGGACAGGCTATGGATAATTTACAGATTTTCAAAAATGAACAATTTGGAGAAGTAAGATGGATAAAAGTAAATGAAAAAGATTATGCAGTCGGTATTGATATTGCCAAATCACTAGGATATAAGAATCCAAATGATGCGATAGTAAGACATTGCAAGGGGTACGTGAAACACGCAGTCCCTACAAATAGCGGAGAACAACAAATGAATGTTATTACCGAAGGAGACATCTATAGGTTAACAGCAAAATCAGAACTACCAGGAGCTGAAAAGTTTGAAAGTTGGATATTTGATGAAGTCCTTCCAGTAATAAGAAAAACAGGTGGCTACGTAAATAATGATGATTTATTCATTAATACCTATTTACCTTATGTGGATGAAAATACAAAACTTATATTTAAAAATACTTTGGAAATGGTAAGAAAGCAAAATGAAATTATTGCTATGAAAGATAAGGTTATAGATCATAAAGAAGAGGTTATTGTAGGATTGGTGGATGAAATAACTTTAGCAGAGAAAAGACAAGTATTAAATAGGGTTGTTAGATATAGAGGTGCAAACTTCCAAGAGAGATGGAGAGAACTTTATAGGCAATTTGAAATGAAATATCATATTAATTTAAAGGATAGGCTAGAAAAATATAATTCAAATCATAAACCTAAACTTAAAAATAAGGTAGATTATATAGATAAAATTATGAATAAAATTCCTGAACTCTATGAGATAGCATGCAAAATCTATGAAAATGATGTAAAAGAGTTAGCAGCTCAGATTTATGAATTAGCTTAATAAGGGGGGCTAAATGAATTGATATGAAAATCTAAATGCAAGTAGTAGAGATTTACCCATATAAATCATTTAAAGAGAAGCTAAGATTATATGATAAATTACGAAAATCTAATAATTGCAAAATAGAAGCATTTGAAGGTTTCTTCTTTATAGAAAAGTTTAATTTAGTACATGCAGAATTTGATTTTAAAAAACATAAAAGTGTGAAAAAACGTAAAAGGAGGCAAAGGCGTAATGACAGACAAAGGTAAATTAATTTTAACTATTTATAGCATAATTGTTGTGTCTGCAGCTGTTATAGGAGATGTAAGGAGAGGTGACAAGGGATGGAAAGGAACATTACTTATACCCACACTAATATTATTGATGAATCTATAAGTAAATTTGTAAAATCATATTTTGAAGGAGCTTCCGTGAAAGAAGCTATGAAAAAAGTAAGAACCATAGAAGAGTTAAAGTTAAAATTGGACAAGTTAATAGTGAAAAATAATTTTAATTTGGTTGCTCCAGAAATAATTAAGCTATCACAAAAACTAGATAAAGAAGTGGTAAAAGAACAAAAGAAAAAGGCTGCTCTGTAAAGCAACCAATTCAAAACAATTCAATGACATTATAGCATAGCTTAAATAAATAAATCAATATGGAGGTATAAAAATGAAGCAACAAATAGTTGGATATGTTACAGCTTTAATCGACATGAATAGATCCACAGTAAATATGTCTATTAAGAATTGTTTAGATAATTTATTAGAGTTTGTAATAGATATTCCAAAAGAAAATAAAGAAACATCAATAGCAGCTTTTAATACTGCATTAGAAAATGAGAATCTTAAACAATCTAATGCAAAGTTACTTAGTAGAGTAATGGAGCTTGAAGAAAGCTGTGAAAATATGAATGAAATTGAAAATAATTTGCATAAGAGAGTCAAGGCATTAACTGAAAATAATGATGCATTGGATGAAAATTGTAATAAGCTAATTAATCATAATAGCAAACTCATAAAAATAAATCTTGAAATCTTCCAGTGTAATAAAAATCAAGCTCAGATGATTCAAAAGTTACGTAAAAGAAACAAATCACTTATAAATGCATTTAAATATTAATAAATCAACATGGAGGGCAATAGATGGCACAAAAAAGAATGTTTTCATTAAAGATTATAGATACAGATTTATTTTTAGATATGCCAGCAAGCTCTCAGTTATTATATTTTCAACTTTCAATGAGGGCGGACGATGATGGGTTTGTAAGTTCACCACAAAAGATAATAAAAATAGTTAACTGTTCAAATGATGATCTTAAGATATTAATAGCTAAAAGCTTTATCATACCTTTTGAAAGTGGAGTTTGTGTAATTAAACACTGGAAGATACACAATTATATACAAAAGGACAGGTATCAAGAAACACTGTATGGCCGCGAAAAATCTTCTTTAGAAGAAAATAACGGAACATATAAATTGATGGATACAGAATGTATACAAAATGTACCCGATGTGGATACGCAGGTTAGGTTAGATAAGGTTAGGTTAGATAAGGTTAGAGGAGATAAGGTTAAAAAAACTTTTTCATCTGATTCTGACGAATACAGATTAGCTAATTTTTTATGGAGCTATATTAAAAATAATAACAAAGAAGCTAAAGAACCCAAACTGGAAATATGGTCAAAAGGATTTGACTTAATAATTAGGGTTGATAAAAGAAAAGTTGAGGACATTAAAAAAGTAATAATATTCTCTCAACAAAACGAATTTTGGTATAAAAATATTTTATCCCCAGATAAACTTAGAAAGCATTATGAAAAATTAATACTGCAAATGAAAGAACCTAAATATGCTAAAAATAAAAAAGAGTCTGCATGGGATTTAAAAGGTTCAAGCTATGCAGCTGACAATGATATAAATGCATTAGAAAAGCAGTTACTAGGATGGAATAATGAAAATGAATAAAGATATATTCACATTAAAAGAAATTGCGGTTGATGTAGACAAGTTAATTAAAATATTTCTAGAAATGAAGGCAGTTACTAGATATAGCACTATAGAAGAATTTAGTATTCAAAAATTAAGCTTATGGTCAAATGATATTTTAAAAAAAGAAAGGGAGCAAGTGAGAAAATGTACTTTGAAGAATTATCCATAGAAGAAAAAGTTGAAGCTACTCTTATTTATTTCAAAGTGAAAGATGCATTAAGAATTAAAGGAGAAAATGATGCAGATAGTTATATAAAAAAAAATTATAGGAGAAAAGCAAGGGCGAAGTAAAAGGAAAGCAATAATAAAAATTGGAGGTATTGATATGAGCAGAATAACTGCTTTAAAAAATAAAATAAGTAAATTACAAATAAAAATAATAGCATTAAGCAGCACTTTAACTGCAGATCATGTAGCAGTTCTAGACAAAGAAATAATTGAATTAAAACAAGAGGGACATTGTAAACAAGTAGGTATAGATAGTTTGGAGTGTCTGTTAGAAAAATCAAAGAAAGAATTAAGATATTCGATAGAAACTATTATTGAATTGGAAAATAATATTCTTCTTTTAGAAAGTAAAAAAATTAAAAATAGATTCAAGAAATTATTTGTTAGTTAAGTAGAAATATATAAATGCTCAGGAGGGAATATGGACTATAAAAAGCTATTTGTAATTCAAAGAAAGTTAAAAAAAAATATTATAAAACATCATCCAGAAACTTTACATGACAGCGAAAAATTTGAGAAACTTATTTTAGCACTAAATGTTGAAGTTGCAGAAACAGCTAATGAAGTTCGCTGCTTTAAGTATTGGAGCAATAAAGCACCATCATCAAAAAAAATTATACTTGAAGAATATGTTGATGCATTACATTTTGTCCTGGAACTTGGAATTGAAATAGGAGAAGAAATAAAAACAGTTAAATATATAGATTTAATTTTTACATCACCAACAGTACAATTTAATGAGCTCTATGAGAGTATATCTAGATTTGCTAGATATAGAAGTGCAATAACATACCAAGTATTATGTAATCAGTTCTTCACTCTAGGGAAAATATTAGGATTTTCAGATAAGGAAATAGAAGCTGCTTATTTAAAGAAAAATATAGTTAACCATACGAGACAGGAAGAAGGGTATTAAATGAATAAAGTAGTTTTAATAGGAAGAATAAGCACTGATATAGAGTTAAAGTTTATACCAGGTAATGGTACAGCAGTAGCAACTTTTAATATGGCCATAAATAGAAGATTTAAAAAAGAGGGACAACCTGAAGCGGATTTCGTGCCAATTGTTATTTGGGGGAAAATAGCTGAAGCTACCGCAACTCACATGAAAAAAGGAAGAAATATAAGTATAGCTGGCAGAATAAACACTAGAAATTATGAAGCTAAGGATGGTAGCGGTAAAAGATATATTACAGAAATAGTAGCGGAAGAAGTAGATTTTATCGACTGGGGTGGAAATAAAAAAGGTAATGCAGCTGAAACATTTGCTAATGATTTCGGTGGTGATGCTACACCAATAGATGATGGAGACATACCATTTTGAGATAATAGTTACGTCGCAATTGCTAAATAATGTGAAGGAGTAGTCAAGCCATCCTTGACTACTTAAAGGATTAAATAATGGGTAAAGAAAAAATAATTGATATCAATAGAGCAATTGAACTTTATAAAAAATATGGATCCATGAATAGAGCTGCACTGAGTTTAGATTGTTCAGCCATTAAATTAAAGCAGGTATTAGTTGAAAATGGTATCGAAATTAAAAAATATAAGCCCGCTAAATGGGATATAAAGTTCGGAGCCAGTAAAATAAATATGTAAGGAGATACCAGTAATGAGAGAAATTAAATTCAGAGCAAAAAGTAAATATACGAAGGATTTTATTTATGGTGATTTACTTCAACTTGAAAATAACGTAAAAATTATCAATAAAGATGGAGATTATGAAATTATTCCTGAATCAGTAGGACAGTATACAGAGCAGAATGACATTAATGGCAATGAAATATATGAGGGTATGGATGTATTTCAAGTGAATATTCTAGGAGCTACAGAGGATAGAGACTTCATTGGTGAGGTTAAGTTTTACGATGGTACATGGTGGATTGATAGCGGAACTGATGCAGTAAAATTATTCTCTGAAACTTGTGAAAATACAATCATTACAGGAGAAGAGTAATACAAGATATAAAAAAATTGCAGGAGGTAATGTAATTGAGTAAGGTAGTTGGAAATAAATTTTATGCAGCAATCGAAGATGTTGAAAAATGTGGCAAAGTTGATGAGTTAAGACCTTATGGGAGAAATGGAGCTAATATTTGTTTCTCTTGTGGTATGAAAGATCTAAAAACTACAGAGCGAATGTTTGAGGAACGTATTGAAGGAGTTGAAGAAGTTATTCTAGTGAATGATTATTTAAATTGATTCAAAATATGATTAAAATGCGTCATAGCTATTGAAATTGAAAGTACGAACAACGGTCTTTGAAAATTGAATAATACGGTGTTTAAGATAATAACATAATTTTCAATTTCTAATGTGGTAAAATATATTTGAGGTGAATATTAATGAATAAAAATAGCGGTGGATGGACTTCAAAAGAGAAAAGAATAGAAAGAGATTTAAAAAGTGGTGTAAATACATTTGAATGTTTGGATCATTCTAAATTAATAAAGAAGGAGTACTTAAATGAATATGAAGATAAACTTCAATTTTTCATTGAGAAAGTAATATATTTAAATATGGATTTATACATTATGGACAAGGTAATAAATTATCCATTTGAACTTTTTGGAAATGGACATTGGTTTTTCTCACAAGTGTCTAATAATTTCTACGATATAGATGTCTTAACAATTTGTAAACTTGTATCTGATTCAGGATATACTATTTCGAAATTTAAAGATGATATAGAAGAGTTGTATTTAAAAGAAGAATATAAGAAAGAATATTCTACATACACAAGTAATCATAATTTTGATAAAATTTTAAAAGAAGTTAAAAAAATTAAAAAAATAAAATTTATAAGAAATAAAGTTATAGCACATACAGATGTAAAAATTTTTAAAAGTATAAAAATATATTATCAGGGATACAAAAAAATTAGGAATATATGTAATGATTTAAATACTTTAATAGAGATACTTGATTTTGGCGTAAAAATTCAGTTTTTACCTAGTGAATATATGGATGGTAAAAGTGATATAGAAAATATATTATGCTTACTTGCAAAAGATAGTGTTATTTTTAAAGAATTAGAAAAATATCCAGAACGTAAACAAATATTAGATAATGAAGATATAGCAAAATTAAATATTTACAGAGAAAAATTTAATCTTAAAAAATTATAACTAATCCCTTAAAATACCGTATTATTCATTTGAATTTTACGGTATTTTTACGTCGTCTTTCAAAAAAATCGTGACTAGGAAAAAGGTAAAGCAAAAGAGAGCTGCTCGTCTAGATAACATTCAGCTCTCTCTAAAATCTCACTAGGAGACATACATATTATAGCTCATGTCTCCTAGTAAGTAAATAAAAAAACATCGGAGGAAAGACATGAACATAGCAAATGATGAAGTGATCATTCGATTAGTAGGTAAGTTGACATTAGAGTTTCCAGACATTGACCAGTTAAAGGTTCGCATGATAGCCGAAGAGGTCCTATATAAGTATGATGTGATACCTCAAGAAACTGGGTTAGTAATAAGTGATGTGGAAGATAAATTACAGATATATTTAGCAGTTAAAAAACTTGATGGACTAGCGGTAGGAACCTTAAGAAATTACAAAAATAATATATTGATATTTTCTAATATGCTTAGAAAACCGCTCGCAACAGTAACGACTATGGACCTAAGAATGTTTTTAGTAAATAGATGTGTAAAAATGAAACCAAGTAGCAAAAATGAACAGATTTTTATATTGAAAAGTTTCTTTGGTTGGTTGTTTACAGAAGAATATATACCCAAGAATCCTACAACTAAATTAAAACAAATTAAAGTTCCATCCAGACTACGTGAAGCACTTACGATTGATGAAATAGAAATATTAAGACAGAAATGTAAAAACATACGTGAAAAAAGCTTGTTTGAATTTTGTTACAGTTCAGGATGTAGACTAGCTGAAATTGTTAGTATTAATAAATCAGATATAGACTTTCATAATAAAACCATCAGAGTAATAGGAAAAGGAGACAAAGAAAGGGTAGTTTGCTTTAATACAAAAGCTAAATTTTTATTGCAAGAATATATATTATCTAGAAAAGATAATAACCCAGCTTTATTTGTTACCAGTAAAGCGCCTCATAGCCGATTAGGAGGTAGAAGCATAGAACGAGAAATTAGCAATATTGCTAACAGAGCAAATTTAGGTAAAGCAATATATCCACATTTATTAAGGCACTCTATAGCCACACACTTACTAGCTGCTGGAATGGCATTGCATAATGTACAAGCATTATTGGGCCACAGTGATCCTAAAACTACTCAAATTTATGCGGAAACAAGTATTGAAAATGTTGTATATGAATACAAAAGAATTTCTTAAAAACAAAATTAAGGGGATGGTTATTATTTACGCAATAAATACTTACAAAGATTTATGTATAGAAATAGATATAGCTAAAATCAATATAGATAGACTTAATAAAGAAAAGAAAGTATGGGAAGATTGTTTAAAGGCACCAGGAGAACTTGGAGCACAAACCTATTCAGATATGCCACATGGTAGCGTGAATTTTACCACGCTAGAAAGAATTCTACCTAAAATGAACAGAATTGATATAATGCTAGAGAGAGAAGAATTAATTTTAAAAGGAATGTTAGAACAAAAGGAACTAATGAATTGCAAGCTAAAAGGGTTAACGGGGTTAGAATACAACGTTATAAAATATAAAGAAATAGACGGATTCAATACTATACAAATAAGCCAAAGGGTTAATGCAAGTGAAAGCACAGTAAAAAGAATAATTGCAGCAGCTAAGAGAAACAAAAAGAAACAATCCAAAAGTTGACCGGTTTTGACCGTTTTACTATGCTATAGTATGTATAATAATAAGTTTCATAAAAAACCCCCTTTTTATGGAAAAACAAACGCACTGGTAATAACTGGTGCGTTTGTTTTTTTTGAAAAAGAAGTAAAAAGGGGAACATTCGTGTGTGTAATATTATCTTTAAAAATATTAGAAATATGTTAAGTTCGGATTGATGCGAATGTTTTAATTTATAAATATAATAATGTTCGTCAAAAGTCGATACAAATATTGTAATCATTCAATATAACAATTGATATGTGGAATGGAAGTGAGAAGATGTGTCCAATGTGTGAAACTGAATTAGAAAATGGAAGGTGTCCATTATGCGGATTTATAAGTACATGATGTGATTTTAAATAGAGTAAGTTTACTCTAATAAATATAAGGAGCAGTGAGGCAGGTGAGGAATGAATGAATACTGTCGAACCAATCAGGG
The DNA here is from genome assembly GCA_047624165.1 of Clostridium sp. GTDB lineage: Bacteria > Bacillota > Clostridia > Clostridiales > Clostridiaceae > Clostridium_AD. The sequence continues at coordinate 10,914 of JBLHPD010000046.1, forward strand.
ATATAGATTTAGTTTATGATATAGCTGACTATTTAAGAGTAAGAAATGAAAGAGATTATGTAATGTTCTTATTTGGGATCTACACTGGACTAAGGATATCAGATATACGTAAGTTCAGGATAAGGGATATAAAGGGTAAAGATAATATTTATATCAGGGAACAGAAGACTGGTAAAGAAAAGAAGTTTCCCATACACAATGATTTAAAAGAAGTATTAAAAGAATATATAAAAGATAAGAATGAATATGATTTCTTACTCAAGTCAGCTAAAGGAAAAAATCAAGCAATTTCAAGACAACAAGCATATAAAATACTAAATGATGCAGCAAAAGCATTTGGTCTAGAATCAATAGGTTGTCACACTATGAGGAAGACCTTTGGTTATTTCTTATATATGGAAACAAAAGATGCTGTAACTATAAAGGAAATACTTAATCATGATGATATATCTACAACGCTTAGATATATCGGAATTAACCAGGATAGAAAGGATAAAGTTATGAGTAAATTAAGCTTTATTAATAAGAAAAAACGGAAGTAATTTTTTATTTTAGATTGAATCTGTCTTAAAAGAAAGTTGTAATATTTATATATAAAAAAATAATTGCTATATATTGAAGAAAATAATAAAAATACATGTTACAGAATTATTAGATATGACAGATTACAAAGGGTAATAAAAACTATATAAAGTTTAAGTTATATTAACTTTAAAGTATTTTTTTATTTAATTTTATAGTTTATAAAGAATAAATATAAAATTAAATATTATTTTTATATTTATTAAATAGTAAAGAAATAACCTAGCATCGCATGAACACTAGTACAAAACAAAAGGTACTCCTGGGACTTTAGAGAGTAGCGGGTGTAACGACGCCCAGGATTTTTTTAGATATTATTTTTTTTAGATTGATGTTTCCCTTTCCTAAAAAGGTGGTTGTGAAATAATGGAAGAAAAAAACAAGAAAATTGAAGATGTTGAAAGTGTGGTTATATCCAGTACAGTATTAGCAGATATATTTGGATTAACAACTAGAAGAATAAGGATGCTGGCAGAGGAAGGTATTATTCGAAAGACGAGTAGAGGTAGATATAATCTTCAAGAAAATATAAAAAAATATATAGTATATTTAAAGACTAGTCAAAATTTAAAAGAAAATATAGTTGATGATGATGGATTAGATCCTGATAAAGAAAGGGCATTATTAACTAGAAGACAAAGAGAAAAATTAGATATTGAAATAGCAGCTATGAGAGGTTCAATGCATCTTTCGAATGATGTCGAGAGAGTAATGAATGATATGTTAGCAAATTTTAAAGCAAAGCTTATCTCTATTCCAACAAAAGTAGCTCCAATTCTTATTGCTAGAAACGATATTTCAGAAATTCAAGAACTTTTACAAAAAGAATTCTTTGAAGTATTACAGGAATTTTCAGATTATAATCCTGCATTATTTTACAATGAAAAATATATAGAACTAGATGAAGATGATTTGGTGGGAAGTGAGGAGGCTATTGAGAAAGAAAAAGATACAAAAGATACAGAATAGAACTATTAAATTATTTAAGAATATTGCAAAAATTTTAGCACCACCACCAAAATTAACAGTAAGCGAATGGGCTGATAGTTATAGAAAATTATCAAGTGAAGCTTCAGCAGAACCGGGACAGTGGAGAACATCAAGAACACCATATCAAAAAGAAATAATGGATTCTATAAATGATCCATTAATCGAAACTGTTATAGTTATGTCATCAGCACAAGTAGGCAAAACAGAATTACTTTTAAATATAATAGGATATTTTATTGACTATGATCCTTCACCTATTTTATTACTGCAACCTACTTTAGAGATGGCCGAGGCTTTTTCTAAAGATAGATTAGCACCTATGCTTAGAGATACGATTGCTTTAAAAAATAAAATTGGTGATGCAAAAGCAAGAAATAGCGGTAATACATTATTGCACAAGACCTTTGCAGGTGGTCATGTTACCTTAGCTGGTGCAAATTCACCGTCATCACTTGCTAGTAGACCAATAAGAACTTTATTATGTGATGAAGTTGATAGATATCCAATGTCAGCAGGTACAGAAGGTGATCCAGTAAACTTAGCTGCTAAACGTACTACAACATTTTGGAATAGGAAAAAAATATATGTATCAACTCCAACAATAAAAGGAGTTTCAAGAATTGAATCAGAATATGAAGACAGCACTATGGAACAATGGTGTGTACCTTGTCCATTTTGTGGTAAAAAACAACCATTTACATGGGGTCAAATAAGATTTGACGATGCAACTATGGAATGTCTATATTGTAGAGAAAGGTCTACTGAGGCTGAATGGAAATCTGGGGCCGGTGAATGGAGAGCTAGAAGCAAACATCGAAATAAAAGAGGTTTTCATTTAAATGAATTATCTTCACCTTGGAAACGGTGGAGTGATATTATTGAAGATTTTAGAGAAGCAAAAAAGAGTACTGAAACATTAAAGGTATGGGTAAATACTTCTCTTGGAGAAAGTTGGGAAGAACAGGGAGAAAGAGCAGATGAAGAGACATTGCTTAAACGAAGAGAAAGGTATGATTCCCAAGTGCCAGATAAAGTACTAGTTCTTACCGCTGGAGTAGATACACAAGATGATAGACTTGAAGTTGAAATAGTTGGTTGGGGAGTAGGAAAAGAATCTTGGGGGATAGAGTATAAAGTATTCTATGGTGATCCTGCTCAATCAGCAGTGTGGAATCAACTTGATAGTTATTTAATTAAAGCATGGAAATATAAAACAGGAGAAGGATTAATATTATCAACTACTTGTATTGATAGTGGTGGACATTATACTAGTGAAGTATATAAATTCTGTAAAAATAAAGAGCATAGAAGGATTTTTGCTATAAAGGGTAAAGGCGGAGATGGAATACCGTTTGTCGGTAAGGCGTCACGAACTAACAGAGAAAAAGTTGCATTATTTATATTAGGTGTTGATCAAGGAAAAGAAACATTACTTTCAAGATTAAAATTAGATTTTGAAGGCGAAGGATATTGTCATTTTCCGATTGAAGGCGATAGAGGATATGATGAAGCATATTTTAAAGGTCTAACAAGTGAAAAAAGAACAATAAAATACTATAAGGGTAAACCTAAAGTTGAATGGGTAAAGAAATCAGGTACAAGAAATGAACCTTTAGATCTTAGAAACTATGCAACTGCAGCACTTGAAATATTAAATCCTAATTTGGAACTGCTTAAAAAGCAATCTAGGAATGGTAATATTTACAATCAAAACAGTATTGTACCCAATAATAGTGGTATGAAAGGACGAAGAGTTATATCAAAAGGCTTATAATCTTAGGATTTAAGCTTATTTTTATGGAAAGGTGGTGGTTATAATAGCTGCATGGACAATTGAACAAGCTAAGTTACATTTGCAAGCATGGATGGAAGCAGAACTTAAAGTTACAACTGGTCAAAGTTATTCTGTAGGTACTAGACAATTAACAAGAGCTAATTTAGGCGAGATAAGTGAAAAAATTAAATTTTGGGCCATTGAAGTAGAAAAGTTACAGTCTATACAACAACATAAAGGTACAAATAGGATGTATAGAGTTGTACCAAGAGACTTATAAGTTTATATATTCAGATGGAGGTGAGAAAAATAAATGTAATTGATGAAGTAGTCAAGGTATTTTCCCCAGCATCCGCTTTAAATCGTGAAGTATCTAGGCAAAAATTAACTCAAATAAGTAATAGTGGGTACTCACATCATGGAGCAAGCAGAACTAAAAAAAGCTTAATTGGGTGGATGTCTGGAGGCGGTAGTGCTAAAGAGGATATAGAAGACAATATTCAAGTTTTAAGGGAGCGTTCAAGAGATTTGTATATGGGAACACCCATTGCAACAGGTGCGATTAAGACACTTAGGACTAACGTTGTAGGAGCAGGGCTTAAATTAAAACCACAGATAGATTACAAGTTCTTGGGTATGACAGAAGAGGAAGCTTCAACATTAGAAATGAACATCGAGAGAGAATTTTCATTGTGGGCGGATAGTTTAAATTGTGATTTAGCTAGACTTAATAATTTTTATGAAATTCAACAACTGATATTTTTAAGTAGTCTTATGTGTGGGGATGCATTTGCATTATTACCATATACTGAAAGAATTAGATCTCCATATGACTTGAGAATACAGCTTATAGAAGCTGATAGGGTGTGTAATCCATTTTTTAAAATAACCTCAGATAATATAAGTGCAGGAGTTGAGTGTAATCAAAATGGAGAAATAATGGCATATCATATAGCTAATTTTCACCCATTATCAACAAATAGGGTTGGAAATAGCTGGACTAGAGTTGATGCTTTTGGAAAGAAAACAGGTAGACGAAATGTTATTCATATAATGGAAAGTGAACGTATAGGTCAAAGAAGAGGAGTTCCTGTTCTAGCTCCTGTAATAGAAAGTCTAAAACAAATTGGGCGGTATACCGATGCAGAACTTATGGCAGCGGTTGTTAGCGGTATGTTTACTGTATTTATTGAAACACAAAATTCTAATGAACCACCATTAGGAGAAATGATCAGTGATGAACAAAGAGTAGATGATGGAGATCAAAATAGTTTAGAAATGGGTAATGGAGCAATTGTGGCGCTGGCTCCAGGAGAAAAAGCTAATATAGCAAATCCTACAAGGCCTAATGCTGCTTTTGATGTATTTATTACATCAATTTGTAGACAAATAGGAACAGCACTTGAAATACCACACGATTTATTATTAAAACAATTTAATGCTTCATATTCGGCTTCAAGAGCAGCTTTATTAGAGGCATGGAAAATGTTTAGAATGCGAAGGACTTGGCTTGCAAATGACTTTTGTCAGCCTGTTTATGAAGAATGGTTATCAGAAGCTGTTGCTAAAGGTAGGATATATGCTCCAGGTTTTTTTGATGATGAAATTGTTCGAAAAGCATATTGTAATTCCGAATGGAGTGGACCATCACAAGGTCAACTTGATCCAGTAAAAGAAGCTAATGCTGCATCAATACGTGTAGAAAATGGATTTTCTACTAGAAGTAGAGAGACTGTAGAGCTTACTGGAGGTGATTTTAATAAGAACCATAGACAAAGAGTAAAAGAGGAAAAAATGAGACAGGAGATACCAGCTATAGATGGTGGAAAGGAGGGGTAGTAAGTGAAGCTAATTAATATTAAAGGAAGAATTATTGGAGATGGTAGTAAGTGGATTTATGATTGGTTAGATATTCCTTCAACGAGTCCTAAAGATGTTTCGAGCGTTTTACAAAATGCAAATGGTGAGGATATAGAAATTCATATTAATAGTGGTGGTGGTTCTGTTTATGATGGTTATGAAATTTATAATGCCATAGCGGAATACAAAGGGAATACAATCATAAAAATTGTAGGCTTAGCCGCAAGTGCAGCTTCTTTTATATCTCAAGCACCGAATGCAAAATGTTATATGAGCCCACTTGCTGAATTGATGATGCATAATTCAGCAACGTATGCAGAAGGACAACATCAAACGATGGACAATACTAGTCAAATGTTACAAGTAACAGATGCTACCATAGCTAAAGCTTACACAATTAAAAGTGGAAAATCAGATAAAGAAATAAGAGCACTTATGGAAGCTGAAACATGGCTTACGAGTGAGCAGGCAAAGGAATTAGGTCTTATTGATGGTATATTGTTTGAGAATAAAACAGAGCCTAAGCAATCTTATAAGCTTTACAATGCATTAAATCTTGATGATGACATAATTCTAACTGATTTAGAAAAATGTAAAACAATTGATGAACTTAAAAATAGGCTAACAGAAAATTTAGATAAGATGCTTAAAAATTCAGATCATAATCAACCTACTGTAATTAACGCAGTAGTTGAAAATAAAAAACAGGAGGAAAATGAAATGAAATTAGAAGAATTAAAGACAGATCATGCAGACTTATATAATCAAATTGTAAAAGAGGTAACATCAGAAGCAGTAAAAAATGAAAGAGTTAGAATTAAATCAATTAATGAATTAGCTATGCCGGGACTAGAAAATCTAATCAATGCAGGCATAGAAGGGGGTGATTCACCTGAAAAAGTAGCTATGAGTATTGTGAAAGCACAAAAAGAAAAGGGATTTAAACACATCAAAGATTCTAAAGAAGATGCAGAAGATGCAAATTTAAAAGATGTGGAAAATGTATCAGTACCAGGAAAAACAAAAACAAATACAAAAGAAGATGCTGTAAATTTACTAGTAAATGCAGCTGAATCTATTACTGGAGGTAGAAAATAATGATTAATGCATTCAATCAAGTAGGTACATTAACACTAGATAATCTTATTGCAGGGAATCAAGTACCACAACTTATAAAAGCAATTGAATTAGAAATAGGAACAGGAACTCTTGTAAGAGGTTCAGTAATATCTATATCTGGAGAACTTGCAAATTCTACAACAACTGGTGTAGATCCAGATGAAATTATAACTTATGATCAGGTAGATGGAATTCTAACAGATGATGTTATATTAAGCGATTCAAGTAAAACAAACGCTACAATATATATCAGTGGTGAATTTAATGCTACTCATATGACAACTGGTGAAGATACAACTGTACTAGACTTTAAAAGAGAGTTAAGAACTCTTGGGATTTATACAAAATAAGGGGGAATAGAAAATGCCAAATACAATTAATCTTTATGAAACAACAACTATGTTAGAGGCTATTAAATTAGTTAAAGAACCATCATCATTTATTAGGGATACGTTTTTCCCGAATTTCAAACCATTTCCAACTGAAAAAGTGCTAGTTGATATTGTAAAAGGCGGAGAAAAGATGGCTCCATTTGTAGCTCCACGTATTAATGGAACTATTGACGAAAGACAAGGCTACAGTACAAATGAATTAACAACACCTAGAATTGCACCTAAAAGAATTCTAACAGGTGAAGATTTAGCAAAGCGCCAACCAGGGGATAATATTTATACTATAAAATCTCCAGAGCAAATTGCTGCACAAATTTTAATGCAAGATTTAATTGACCTAGATAAACAAATTGTTCGTTCAGAAGAATGGTTTTCGGCTAAAGTAATGTTAGGTGAAGGCTTTGATATTGATTTAGTAGATGAAAAAGGAACTAAGGCAGGAACATTTAATGTAAATTATGGGTTTTCAAACAATATATCGCTACTAACTGCAAAAAAGTGGTCAACCGTTACAAATAAACCAATTGAAGATATAGAGGCTTGGATAGAGGAAAAAATAATGCCTAAATCAAATGCTACACCAAATGTAGTTATCATGGATCCAAATGCAGCTAAGGCTTTTATGGCCACTGATGAAGTTAAAGCAACTATATCATTAAGAGCACAGGCTGGATATAGACAAGAACCAGCTTACAAAGGTAAAGGTGTTACGTTTATAGGGGTATTCACAAAATTCAACTTAGAGTTCTATGCTTACTCATGCCTAATTAAAACAGGAGAAACTACTTCAGTACAATTACTACCTAGTGGGACTGTTATAGTTGCAGAGACAGGTCAAGGTACTATGGCATATGGTGCAGTAACACAAAAAGAAAAAGGTACATGGATGAAATACATGGAAAAACGTGTTCCAAAGTATGTTGTTAGTGATGAAACAGAAACGGATACATTAAAATTGACATCAAGACCACTACCTTATCAAAGAGATGTTGATTCATATGTAGTAGCTACTGTACTTTAATGAGAAGTCTATGAATTTTAAAGAAGTATTAAAAGATGATTTAAATAATGTATTTTTTAATAATGATGAATTTTCAGAATTTCATCTTATAGATGGAAAGAATATATCAATTATTATTGATACTGAAACATTGAAAGTAAATAAAATAAAAGCAGCTGGAACGTACTTAGGTGACGTTCTTTTTTATGCTCAAAAATCTGACTTTCAAGAAATTCCAGTTATTGGTCAAAGAATAAAATTAGATGGTGAGTTATATAGCGTTAACGATATTGGTGATGATAATGAAATGTATGAAATAACATTGGAGGCATTCATGTCATGATTACTATTGATTCTAATAAATTAAAAGAAGTAGAAAAACAGTTGGGGCAATTCAAAGGAAAAGCTCCTTCTGCAATTTCTAGAGCATTAAATCGTGCTGCAGCAAATGCAAAAACTAATGCTTCTAAAAAAGCACGAGAAAAATATATCATAAAATCAAGTGACATTAAAAGCTCTATAAATGTAAGTAAGGCAACTAAGAGTAATTTAGGAGCAGCCGTAGTATCAAAGGGTGAAAGATTAGGCTTACATAAGTTTAAGGTAAGTCCTAAAATTCCAAGACCTAAAAACCCTCCTAAGGGATTAAAGATATCTGTAAAAAAAGGTAGCGGTAAAAAACTGCTGCATGCGTTTATAGCAGATATAAATGGAGGCAAAGTATTTGAGAGAACTTCAAAATCTAGATTACCCATAAGACAACTTTATGGACCAGCAATTCCTCAAATGTTAGGTAATATCTCTATAAAAAATTATATTGAAAGTGAATCAGCAAAGGTGTTTAACGAAAGACTTGACCACGAAATTAAAAATATACTGGAGGGAGTAACAAAATGATTCCTTCTTTACTACAAGACTTTTTAGTAAAAGAATTTAAAAAGATATTTCTTGGATTTAAACTTAAAAATGTAAAAAATGAAGATTCAGAGTTAAATATATATCCTCAATATTTACCAGCAAAGAAAAGTCAGAAAGATTCAGATCACTTTCCATTTGTTACTGTAAAAATAATGGAGGGCGAAGATCCTAATGAAATTGATGCAAATACATGCAGAATAATGCTAATGGTAGGTATATACGATATTAATGAGGATTACCAAGGATATAAAGATGTGTTGAATATTCTTCAAAAGATGTACGAGCACTTGATGGTAAATAAGCTATTTGATGATAGATATGAAATTGAATATCCGATAAAGTTTACATTAACTGATGAAGATTATCAGCCTTACTTTTTCGGGGCTTTAGATACAAGCTGGATAATTGGGAAAGTAACAATGAAACCTGATAATTTAATCTGATTTAGAAAGGAGAATTAATAATGGCATATACACATGGTATTTATGTACAAGAAAATCCTACTTCAATTATTGCTCCAATAACAGCAGACAGTGCTGTGCAATTTGTTGTAGGAACTGCACCAATCAACTTACTAGCAGACCCTTCAAGCGCTGTAAATAAACCATCATTGGTATACAGTTTTAAGGAGGCACAGGAAAAAATAGGTTATTCAGATGACTTTGAAAAGTTTTCTCTATGTCAATCTATAGATGCCTCATTCAGAGTTTTTAATGTAGCACCTTTGTTACTTATCAATGTATTAGATCCAGCAGTACATGTAGCTATTGTAGATGCTGAATTGCTTGATATAGTAAACAAAATAGTGACAATAGAAGAAGAAGGCATATTGTTAAATGAAACTTTTGTTGTAAAAGATGAAGCAGGACTTGAACCTTATGTAAAAGATACAGATTATACAGTAGAATTCATTGGTGTGGGATATCCCCAAATAACTGTTCTAATTGATGGAACTATTGGGGTTGCTACAAAGTTGTCAGTATCTTACAACCAACTAGATCCTACAATGGTAACTGAAGCTGAAATCGTGGGTGGTTATGATAGTGCTACAGCCAAATACAAAGGATTAGAGAATATTACTTTGATATATCCTATGTTTGGAATAGTTCCAGGCCTTATATTATCACCAGGGTGGAGTCATAAACCTACTGTTAGTGCTGCAATAACCGCAAAATATGAAGGTATTAACGGTTCATTTAAAGCAAACGGAGTGAAAGATATAGATACTATAGAGGTTACGGAATATACGCAAGCAAATGCTTGGAAAAATGATAATTCATATATTAATAAACATGACATTGTTTGTTGGCCAATGGTTAAAATAGGAGATAAGAAATATTATAAATCGGCATTGGTAGCTGCTCTTATAGCTTATACTGACGCAAGTAATGACAATGTACCATTTGTATCTCCATCTAATAAGAGTCTGAGAATTACAGGCACAATACTTGATGATGGGACAGAGGTATATTTGGACCAAGTACAAGCTAATTTACTCAATGGCCAAGGAATCGTAACAGCCATTAATGTAAATGGTTGGAAACTGTGGGGAAATAATACTGGCATATATCCAAGTTCTACAGATCCAAAGGATAGATGGATTCCAGTTAGGAGAATGTTTGATTGGTGGGGAAACTCATTTATAATGACATACTTTCAAAAGGTTGATGATCCAATGAATAGAAGATTGATTGAGGCTGTAGTTGACAGTGAGAATATTCGTGCTAATGGATATAAGGCACGTTTTCAATTAGCTGATGCAAGAATAGAGTTTAATGCTGTAGAAAATCCAATTACAGATCTGCTAAATGGTACTATTCAGTTTAAACAGTATTTAACTCCTTTCGCACCAGCTGAAACTATGATAAATGTACTAGAATTTGACCCAACTGCTCTTACAGCAGCATTAGAATAAGGAGGTGCGATAGATGGTAAATCCAATTCCAGAAAAAATAACGAATTATAACATATATGATGAAGGTGAAAAACTTGTAGGTGTGTCTGCAGAGGTTACTTTACCTAACTTAGAAGCAATGACAGAAACGATAAGTGGAGCAGGAATAGCTGGAGAATATGAAAGTCCTACTCCTGGACACTTTGGAAGTATCACCATGGAAATTCCATTTAGGGTATTAATAGATAAATCATTTAGTTTAATGTCTCCTAAAGGACGTACGATAACTCTAAGGGCATCCCAACAAAGTTATGATGTGTCTGATGGTAAGATACTTAATAGAGGGTTAAAAATAACCATTAAGACTCTTCCCAAAGGTTTAGACCTAGGAACATTAGGCGTAGGAAAGATGACAGAAACTAAAAATACACTTGAGATACTCTATATAAAAATAGAAGCTGATGGAAAGACCATGTTGGAATTAGATAAGCTGAATTTCATTTTCATTTTAAATGGTGTAGACATATTAGCAGAAGTAAGAAATCAAATTTAGGAGGTTACTGTTTTGAATAAAAATAAATATTTAATTACATTTAAAAAACCATATAATTTTGAAGGTACTGAATATAAAGATGTTGATTTATCAGCGTTAGAAGATTTAAAAACAAAGGATCTAATACAAGCTGATACTACATTTGTAAGCACAGGTAATGCTGCAGTAATGAATGAAATGTCTATAGGATACAATTGTCTATTAGCATCAAAGGCTACTGACAAACCTATTGAATTCTTCGAGAATCTACCATGTGGCGAAGGTATTAAGGTTAAGACTATAGTACAAGGTTTTTTGTACAGCGTGGAATAAAACACGGATGTGGGAAGCAACTACGGAAGATGATAATAACTGTATCTATAAAAACATATACAAGTATTGATTTTTATTATAATCTTTCAATTTTAGAATTCATTGAAATTATAGAACAACTTCAAAGTTAATAAACTAAAAAGCACTCTAAATTGGGTGCATTTTATGTAAAGAAGGTGAAAAAAATAAATGCTAAAGTATATCAAATAGCTTTTCAATTTGGATCTAAAATCAATCCTTCTATGATGAAGGGCTTTCAAAATGCTCGAAAAGGAATTAGCGGTACTAATAAAGCTCTAGCAAGTACTAAACAATATTCAAGCTCAGCAAAAAGTGCTCTTGGAGGTTTAAGCAGTGCTTTTAAGGCAGCAGCAGGTGCTGCACTAGCATATTTTGGTATCAATGCTATTAAAAACTTTGCTGGTGAAAGTGTTACTGCAGCAAAAGCACAAATCGAGGCAGAAACTAAATTAAAAACAATTTTAGTACAAAGAACAAAGGCTACAGATGCTCAAGTTCAAGCTGTTTTAAAGTTAACCGCAGCACAACAGAATATCGGTGTTGTAGGAGATGAAGTGCAAATCGCAGGACTGCAACAATTAGGTACATTTGTAAATCAAACAAAATCTCTTGAAGTACTTACCCCGGCAATGAATAATTTGCTCGTACAGCAAAAAGGGCTAAATGGTACACAAGAAGATGCAGTAAATATCGGTAATTTGATGGGTAAAGTAATGGGTGGTCAAGTTGGTGCATTAAAAAGAGTAGGAATTACATTTAGTGCTGCACAAGAAAAAGTATTGAAATTTGGAACTGAACAAGAAAAAGCTGCTATGCTTGCTAAAGTTATTACTGATAATGTAGGCGAAATGAATAAAGCGATGGCAAAAACGGACCAAGGTAAAATCCAAAAAACGACTAATGCCTGGGGAGATATGAAAGAAGAAATAGGTAAAAAGGTATTACCTATACAAGCTAAGTTTGCGAGTTTTATGTTTAAAATCTTACCTAATGTTCAAAGCGTATTTTTAGGTGTGGTGGATAAAATATCAGGTGGAATCGATAAAGTAAGTCAAGGGTTTAAAACTATTTCACCCTATATATCAAAATTAATAGGGAAAGTTAAGGAATTACAACCGGCGTTTAACTCTATAAAACAGTATATAATGCCAATAATAAATACAATAAAGGGTGCTTTGGGAAATATTTTTAAAGGTAATTCTGATATATTCGGGACTATAATAACGCAAGTGAAAAATACTGTTAATGTATTAAAACCGCCTCTTACAAAAGTTGCTCAAGTGTTTAAAAACACATTTATTAAAGTAGCTCCAGTAATAGTAGGATTTGTAACCAATGTACAAGGTGCAATGGCTAAGATAATACCTGTATTTTTTACTGCTTTTAATTATATTGCTCAAAAAATACTCCCATTACTTAGTAACGCTTTTAGTTTTATTGCCACTACGGTATTACCAACAGTCATAGGAGCATTTAATAGTTGGCTCCCAAGAATAGTTAGTATCGTTCAGAACTTATGGGCTATTATACAACCAATTATAGGAGCTGTTGTTGCAGTTATAAGTTTTGCATTTCCATTCATCAAAAATATTATTATGACTCAAATAAATTATATAAGTACGATAATAGGAGGCTTACTTAGGGTATTGGACGGCATTATTACATTTATAAGTGGAGTATTCACTGGTAATTGGAGCAAGGCTTGGCAGGGTGTAAGAGACATATTTGGAGGCATATTCGATACCCTTGGTGCAATAATTAAAAAACCTATAAATAATGTAATTGCTATAATTAATGGAGCATTCTCAAATTTAAGTGCAATATCTATAAAAGTTCCTGATTGGGTACCAGGATTAGGTGGTAAACAGTTTGGGTTTCACCTTCCTCAGATACCTATGCTTGCAAATGGTGGTTATGTAAAACATAGACCAGGAGGAGTACTAGCAAATATTGGAGAAGGTAGACATGATGAAGTTGTAGCTCCATTACCAAAGCTACAAAGCTTTGTAAATAGTGCTTTAATGAGAAATACAATAAGCAATGATACCCAGCAATCAATACCTCAACACTCACAAATTTTAACGAGCATTGAAAACACTCTAAGAGGTATACTGCAAAAAATAATGTCACAACAACAAATTATAAAACCTGTAACTAATTTAAGTATACCGAGCAATGATACCCAACAATCGATTGATGTTTCAACGAAATTACAAGACCTTTTAAATTCTTCCGCGAAAACAACAACGACAAGCACAAGCAACACCGAGCAACCTATTCAAATCACCTATTCACCGCAAATTATTATCCAGGGGAACGCAGACAAGGCGGTAATTGAAGAGGCGAATCAAAAAGGTTATGAAGATTTTAAATCTAAATATGAAGCATTACAAAATAGAAATCAAAGGCTTAGTTTTGCTAGGAGGTAGATAAATTGGAGAAATATACTACAATACAGGGTGATATGTGGGATTCTATCTCTAAAAAACTATATGGAACTGAAAAACATATAAGAGAGTTGATGGAAGCTAATACAAGCTATCTTTCAACCCTTATTTTTTCAGATGGAATAGTATTAAATGTACCTGCGATAGCAACAGAAGAGGAAATAATTAATCTTCCTCCATGGA